>JAQUNQ010000026.1 GCA_028717505.1 Candidatus Peribacteraceae bacterium | reverse complement strand
CCTTCAACGGAACACAGATTGCCCTTTCTTTGCCAAGCGCGGCAAAGAAAGGGCGAAAGAAAGCGCTGCGCCGATGACCCCCTCCGCTATCGCCGCCACATCGGCGCGTTTCCGGGATTTTTGTAGGTTGTTTTTTCCTTTTCTTGATCCCAGGTATGTCGGTCATTGCTGAAGCGCCCCGTGGCGCGCGGGGCCTCCCACTACGTGAAATAGCAGGGGCAGTCGAGAAAGAAACTAAGTTCTGTATCCTACAAATAACTTCGGCTAAGCTCTCCCGGCATGAAGAAATTTCTCCTTTTCCTCCTCGTTGTCTGCGCCGGCGCAATCCTCTGGTATAAGTGGGAGCTGAAGGCTGTGGGCGCCCCGTCGGATGCGGAGAAAAAGGTGCCGATGATGGTGCGCATCGAGGAGGGGGCGAGTGTGGCGGAGATCGCCGATCTCCTCGGGGAGAAAGATCTCATCCGCTCGTCGCTGGCGCTGCGCCTCTACACGCGTTTCCATGGCATGCAGGCGGATCTCAAGGCGGGCAAATTCGTCTTCTCGCGGACGATGACGGTTCCCGAGATCGTTGAGGTGCTCCGCACGGGCAAGTCGCAGCAGGTCATCGTCACTATTCCCGAAGGCGCCACGCTGCTCGACATCGAGCGTCTCCTCGTGGAGAAGGGCGTGACGGAGTCCGGCAGTCTCGTCTCCTGTGCGCAAACGTGCGACTTCTCATCCTTTGAATTCCTTCCGCAGGCGGAGGGGCTCGCCGCGCGTGGCGGGAAGCTCGAGGGCTATCTCTTCCCCGACACGTACTACGTGGATGCCGGCGATTTCGTGTCAAAATTCTTCCTCGAGCGGCTGCTCACCACCTTCCGTCACCGCGTGTTGGACCCGTACGGGGAGGAGATCCAGAAGTCCGAACGGTCGTTGCAGGATCTTATGACGATGGCCTCGCTCGTCGAGGAGGAGACGCGCACGGAGGAGGAGCGGCCCATCGTCGCGGGCATCCTCTGGAAGCGTCATGATGAGGGGATGGGGCTCGGCGTGGATGCCACGGTCCGCTACATCCTCGACAAGCCGACGGGGGCGCTCACCGTGAGTGATCTCAATGTGGCGAGTCCCTACAATACCCGCAAGTTCCGTGGTCTCCCCCCCGGCCCGATCGCGAATCCGGGGCTGCAGAGCATCCTCGCCGCGCTGCGGCCTTCCTCTTCGAAATACTGGTACTACCTGCATGATAAGAAGGGGGTCGTCCACTACGCGGAGACGAACGAGGAGCATAACCTGAACCGGATGAGATATCTGCAGTAGCTCTAAGCTGTAAGACTTACGCTTTAAGCATTCTCTAAGAACTTAAAGACAATATCATTTTGTGGTATAATATATTTCGTAATGAACCTCCTCACAGAGATATCATAACTTCCGTTCTCCATGGCTCCGCACCACAAGTTGAAGATTGGCGTGATGGGTTCCGCGAGTGGACCTCAGATTGAAGATCCCGTTGCGCGTGCCGCGGCACGGGAGCTCGGACGCGAGATCGGGCGGCGCGGGCACATCTTCATCAATGGTGCCTGCCCGGGCCTTCCGCATGATGCCCTGCTCGGAGCCAAAGAGACAGGAGCCTTCACCCTCGGCATCTCCCCGGCCTTCTCGGAGTATGAACATGTGAACGAGTATCATTCCCCGCTCGAGAACGACATGATGATCTACACCGGACAGGGGTTCATGGAGCGCGACGTCATCAATATCCGCTCTTCGGATGGCGTTGTGTTCGTCAGCGGCGGCATCGGGACCTTGAACGAGCTCACGATTGCCTACGACGAGGGTCGTCCGATGGGCATCCTCACCGGTACCGGCGGGATCAGTGACTCCGTTCCTTACCTCATTCAGGAACTCTGCAAGCGCTCGATTCCCCAGAACATGGTCTTCTCCGACAATCCCGCGGACCTCCTCATGAAGCTGGAAGTCGCCATCCGTGCCTTCCCGCTTCCTATTCACGAGGACGGCCGCATCATCGACAAGCCGGAGGGACGCCGTGAGGCGCCATCGCACCTGCAGGAGAGACGTCCGGGATGATCCCTCCACCCAACCCTCCCCCGAAGGGGGAAGGATTGAGGAAGGGGGGACTACCCTGCTTTCGTGATCCACTTGATCGGCGTGCCCGCGAAATCGAACGTGGAGCGGAGCCGGTTTTCCAGGAACTTAAGCTCGCTCAATTGCACCTGCTTGGGATCACGAACGAAGAGCACGAACGTCGGAGGAACCTCGTTTGCCTGCGTGATGTGCTTGCTCTTCTGGAGCCCCTTCGCGGCGTGCCCCTCCACCGTATCGCGGTACCAGCGGTTGAGCTCGTGCGTCGGAATGTGGCGCGTGCGGTTGCGCTGCACCACGGCGAGGAGGTCGAAGATCTTCAGGAGTCCGTCGCGCGTCTTCGCGGAGCAGGGGAGGATGGGCGCGAAGCGGCAGAAGGGGAGGAGGAGCGCGAGCTCCTTCATCTTCTCCTTGCGCTTCTCCGCCTTGAGGAGGTCGATCTTGTGCAGGAGGAGGATGAGCCCCTTCCCTTCCTCGATGGCCAGACCGGCAATGTGCTTGTCTTGATGGCTGAGCGGTTCCTTGGCATCGAGAACGAGCAAGGCAATGTCGCATTCCTCGAGTGCGCTGATGGAACGGAACATCGCGTACGTCTCCACTTCTTTGAGTCCCTGTACTCTGCGCTTGAGGCCGGCCGTGTCGATGAAAATGAATTTCTCATCGTGGTAGCGGATGAGGGTGTCCACCGCATCGCGGGTCGTTCCCGGAATATCCGAGACGAGCAGGGGGGAGCGCTTGCGCTCCGGTTCCGACATGAAAGCATTGATGAGGGAGCTCTTGCCCACGTTCGGCTTCCCAATGACGGCGATTCTCGGGATGGTGTTCTTCGTCCGCTTCTCCTCCTCCCTCTTGAAGTGCAGCTTCTTCAGGTGTCGGATGACGCAATGCACGAGCTCCTCTGTCCCGAAGTTATGGAACGCACTCACGGCGAGAACATCCTCCGCGATGCCGAGTGCGTGGTAGGGGGGCAGGAGTGCCTCCGCCTGTGCGGCATGGTCGCACTTCGTCGCGACGAGGATCACGGGCACGTGGTCGCGCTTGTTCTTCCGGAGGAGATCCACGATGGCGTAGTCGCTCTTCGTGAGTTCCTCGCGGCTGTCCACGGTGAAGAGGAGGAGGTCGGCGTTCTCGAGGGCGAGGAGGGACTGGCGGTGCACATCTTTCTCGAAGGCGGGATCATCCGTGCCGCCGCCCATGCCGCCGGTATCGAGCAGGAGGAAATCGAGCGACGATGTCTCGATGCGATGGGCGATGTGGTCGCGCGTCGTACCGGGCACTTCACTCACGATCGCCTTCCGCTTGCCGACGAGGCGATTGAAGAGGGTGGATTTGCCCGTGTTGGGTCGGCCAATGATGGCGACCGTTGGAAGGGTGGGCATGCGAAACGGGGAGATTGTAGGGGTGTTTCCCACCGAAAAAGAGCATTTGTCCGATTTTGTCGAGGGGCCAAAACAGGTATGATCGGCTCATGGAACGGGAATTTGACCCTTCGAAAATTGAAGCAAAATGGCAGAAGAAGTGGGAGGAAGCCAAAATCTATGAAGTGGACCTGAAGAAGGCGAAAGATCCCTACTACGCCCTCGTGATGTTCCCGTACCCGAGCGGGGACAAGCTCCACGTGGGGCACTGGTACAACTTCGCCCCGGCGGACAGCTTCGCCCGCTTCATGCGGATGAAGGGGAAGGATGTCCTCGAGCCCATGGGGTTCGACGCCTTCGGGCTTCCGGCGGAGAACTACGCCATCAAGAGCGGCATCCACCCGGATACGTCGACGCGCTCGAATGTCCAGACGATGGTGAAGCAGCTGAAGCGCATGGGTTGCATGTACGACTGGTCCAAGGTGGTGAATACCTCGACACCCGAGTACTACCGTTGGACGCAGTGGCTCTTCCTCCAGATGTACAAGCACGACATTGCCTATAAGAAAGAAGCATCGGTGAATTTCTGCCCCAAGTGCCAGACGGTGCTGGCCAATGAGCAGGCGCAGGATGGGACGTGCGAGCGCTGTGGGACGGCGATTGTTCAGAAGTCCCTTGCTCAATGGTTCTGGAAGATCACGCAGTATGCGCAGCGTCTCCTCGACGGACATGCGCACCTTGATTGGCCGGAGAAAACCAAGCTCATGCAGGAGAACTGGATTGGGAGGAGCGAGGGCATTAACTTCCGCGAGCACGTCAAAGATCTGAATATTGAGTTTGAAGTGTACGATTCCATCCCTCAGACATTCCTCGCGCAGACCTTCACGGTCATTGCACCGGAGCATCCTCTGGTTCCCCAGCTCGTTGCCGGCACATCCTATGAGAAACCCGTGATGGAGTTTGTGGAGCGGATACGCAGGAAGAAGCTGGCAGAGAAATTTAAGATTGATGAAGAGGCGGAAGGCATCTTCACCGGGCGCTTTGTGGAGAATCCCTTTGGAACGGGTGACTTGCCCATCTGGGTCTGCTCCTATGTCCTCGCGGATTACGGCACGGGCATCGTGAACTGCAGCGCGCATGACGAGAGAGACTTTGCTTTTGCGAAGAAGTACGGTATTCCCCTCAAGGTTGCGCTCTTGCCGAAGGACCCGGTCTTGGCTGAGAAAGTGAAGAAGTTGGAGGTGTTCTACCGCGAACCCGATGGCGTCATTCAGACGCCCGAAGTCGCTCTGGGGATGACGTGGGAGCAGTCGCGCAAGCGGATCATCGATTACATCGAGCAGAAGGGGTATGGGACGACGAAAGTGCACTACCGTCTTCGCGACTGGCTCATTTCCCGCCAGCGCTACTGGGGCGCACCCATTCCGATCGTCTACGATCCCGAGGGCAAGCCGCATCCGATTCCTGAAAAGCATCTTCCTTGGCTCCTTCCGGAGGATGTGGAGTTCAAGCCGACGGGGAAGTCCCCGCTGACGTATTCCAAAGAATTCATCCGGCGGACAGAGAAGCTCTTCGGCAAGGGCTGGACGCCGGAGTTCGACACGATGGATACCTTCGTCTGCTCGAGCTACTACTATCTGATGTACCTCGCCGCGGAAGGTTTTGGCATGCAGGCTCCGCACTTCAGCGAGACGGCGGACGGCCGGAGCGAGCGCAATCATCTCGTCGATCCGCACGTCGAGCACACGTGGATGCCGGTGAGCATGTACATCGGCGGGCCGGAGCACGCGTGCATGCACCTCATCTATGCGCGTTTCGTGATGATGGCACTTAAGGATTTCGGCTTCGTATCACACGAAGAGCCGTTCAAAAAATTAGTACATCAAGGGCTCATCACGCACAAGGGCGCCAAGATGAGCAAGAGCAAGGGGAACGTGGTGAGCCCGGATGCCTTCATCGAGCGCCACGGGTCCGATGTCTTCCGCATGTACCTGATGTTCATGGGTCCCTTCACGGATGGTGGGGACTGGAGCGATACGGGCATAAAGGGAATTGGCCGCTTCGTGAAGCGCATCCACGCACTCTTCTCGGAGAAACTGAATAAAAAAGTTGATCAATCTTCAGTGATCGCTGCCCTGCATCGCACGGTGAAGAAGGTGACGAAAGACATCGAGGACCTTCACTTCAATACCGCCATCGCGGCGCTCATGGAATTCCTGAATCTCCTCGAAGCGGAAGGAGGAGTCTCAAAGGAGACGGCGAAGACCTTCGCGCTCCTGCTTGGCCCCCTCGCCCCGCACCTTGCGGAAGAATTGTGGGAGATGCTCGGTCAGAAAGGATTCGTGATCGAACAGCATTGGCCTTCCTTCGACGAAGCACTCACCAGAGCCTCCACGCTCATGATTGCGGTGCAGGTGAACGGGAAGCTCCGCGGGGAGATTGCGGTGGACGCGGGAGCGGGCAAGGAAACCGTGATCGCGCAGGCGAAGGAGCACCCGAACGTGAAGAAGTTCCTTGAGGGACAGAAGATTAAGAAGGAGATCTATGTCACCGGAAAACTGGTGAGTTTGGTGGTGTGATTATTATGCTTACGCGGCGATGAGTCCGAGAGCTGCAAAGTTCACAGTCCTTGAAGATCTCCCACGCACCTCTCGTATCAGCTGTTCGAGATCTAGTGCTGCTTTACAGACTACGGGGTCTTCCAGTAGGCATTCGAGGACAATGTCTTCTTCTGTCATGCCCAAATCGGCGCAGGGGATTTGCGGACCTGCTCTATCCAACGCCTCATCCAATGTTTTCAAATGTTGACGTACTCTCTCTCGCAGAGTGGGATCTGCCTTCTCGCAGAAGCATTGCTTTGTAAAGTAGTCTCGTATGCCTCTCAAGAGAGCTACGATGCGATCCCCCCGCTTTCCGGCGGTCGGACTCATTCTTCGATTGGATGGAGGGGATTGCGCGAGGGGAGAGACGTTCTAGATTGCTCATAGTGATAATATATATTCATTCAGGGAATTTGTTGAGGATCAGGACAAGCCACTGCGAAAGCTCGTATTCCGGATTTATCGAGTGGCCTGATGCCCTCTTCCGGGAGATATCCCGCCAAACGGATGAGATGTTCTAGAGATTCCGGAGTGAATTGTCTGCGTGTGTGCGCAAACGCCTCATCGCCCATGTGCCTTCTCCACTTCATTTCCTCATGGGAAGTAAGCAGTTTTAACACTTCCATTGCGGAGCGATTCCGGAGTGTGTAATCGACGACGACTAGCATTGCCTTCGGGTGCGAGGCCTTCAGGTTTTTGAGAGCATAGATGGCATCGATGGGTTCCATGCAGCAGAGCACATGGGAGAGGTTTACGATGTCGAAGGGCAGGCGTGCGTCGCCGTAAACATCCTGCTTTGTGGCGATGAATTCGTTCGCATCGCGCGGATGCTCGATGTCCACATGCGGGTCGAAGAGATACAGTTTGTCATCCTTTTGCTTGAGACTGCGCAGCAGCATGCGTCCCACGCCGTGCGGCCCGCACCCAAAATCCAGAATATTCAACATATCGCGTATTTGGTGCTGCATGGCGAGAACACGACGGTACAGAGATTCCTGATTGATGTATGCTTCAAAGTGTCTGCCATTTACTGGTGCCGATACCTCGAATGCAGCGAGAGGCATTGAAAATACTTTAGTATAAAAATGCTATTTGTCAATCCTATGGCATCACACCCCTTCGATCGCTATGCAGCATTCACGGACCTTGCGGCTCTGAAAGAAGCAAGCAGCCAGCCGCTCCGCAAGTGCGTGCGCGTGAACACGCTCAAGTGCTCCGTGGAAGCATTCAAGAACTGGGCCGAGGAGAGGGGGTGGAAACTCACACCTGTTCCGTGGACCGCGGAGGGTTTTTTCGTGGAGCGTTTCGTGGGACAAGAACGTTCTTGTCCCACGAAACTCGCTGCCCTTGGACGGGATCTGCGCCACCTGCTTGGGCACTTCTACATGCAGGAGGCGGCGAGCATGCTGCCGGTGTCCCTCCTCGACCCGCAGCCGGGCGAAGTCGTGCTGGATCTGTGTGCGGCGCCGGGGAGCAAGACGACGCAGATGGCTGCTGCCCTCACCCCCGGCTCCTCTCCCGCGAGCAAGCAAGGGGAGGCCGTACAGGAGAGCGGCATTGTCCTCGCGAATGACATGCAGGAGAAGCGGCTCCGTGTCCTCAACGATGCGCTCCAGCGCACGGGGGCGGCGAACGTGATCATCGTGGAGAAGGTGGGCCAGTGGTTTAGCCGCCACATGACGGAGCGCTTCGACCGCGTGCTCTGCGACGCGCCCTGTACGGCGCAGGGAACACTCCGCAAGGATCCCACGGCGCTCAACTACAGTTCGGATGATGGCATCAGGAAGGCTGCGGGGCTCCAATTCCAATTGCTCGAAGCCGCGATCCATGCCACGAAAGTGGGGGGACGCATCGTCTACTCCACCTGCACGCTCACGCCGGAAGAGAACGAAGCCATCATTTTCTCGGTTCTACAAAGGTTTGGTGATTGTCTGGAGGTTCTTGATCCAAGAAAGGACGGCCGAATGGAAAATGGAAAATGGAAAATGGAAAATGCGATCGAGGATTCATTGAAAGTGCAGAAATATCTGCAGAATGAAAACAATTATCAATTATCAATTATCAATTTTCCATTTCTCCGTATCTGGCCCCAGACCTACGACACTGAGGGGTTCTTCTGTGCGGCTCTCAGGAAAGTGAAGCGGACGAAGGAGCCCGAGCGGATGGAGATCATCAAGCGCACGGCGCAGCCACTCCTCCGGTCACGCAAGGCGGAGCTCGCCCGCCTCTTCGCGGATCTCTACGGGACGGATTTCCTCACCGAGGGGGATGAACTCATTGAGCGCGGGCAGCAGGTGCTCCTCACGACTCACGACGCTTCCGCTCTCCCGCTTCCTCTTGCGGAGTACGCGACAGGCGTTCCCTACGCGAAGAATGTGGGGAACGGGCGCTATCGCATCACGAACGAGATCGTTTCCCTGCGGGGGGGCATGGCGGAAAAGCAGGTAATGGAACTCTCGGAGGGCGAGCTCTCTGCATTGCTCGCAGGCAAGGACATTCCCTGCAGCATGGCACTGAAAGGCGACACGGTGCTCCGTTTCCGCGGGATCGCGATCGGTCTGGGGCTCGCGAAGGAAGGATTGCTTTTGAATCGGCTGCCTCGGTGGGTGGTCAAAAATGCGAGCGTGCAGCCGGGTATTTTTGCTCCTGAGCGACCCCGAACGTAAGTGAGGGGTGGTCGAAGGGTGAAGTTAGGAAGGGGCTAGGCACGTATGATTTCTCACGAGAGATTTCTTCGCTGACCTTAGTTTTTTGGCTTAAAAAAGCCAAAGATATAGAGTTTGATGACTTTGCATCCGCTCCCGCTCCGTGCTGCGTTCCGTCTCCTCTACGCTGAAGTCACATGGAAAGCGGACGCACCGCCATCGACACGAATGAGCTCTGGGATGCCCTGGAGGGCAAGCCCATCCGCGGAAATCTCGAGGACCTCGCCGGCGATCTCGAGGCGAAGGCAGTGCAACTGATGATCCGGACACGGCTGGAGGAAATGCAGGGGGAGACGGTCGATGCGCTGGGGCAGGTACAGCTTCAGGAAGTCCTGGATGCGCAGCCGGAGGAGGAGGACCGCGGGGCCGCGATGAAAACAGAGGAGGTGGTGGAGGGGTTGCAGCAGGAGCAGAGCGGGAAGCTGCCACCGGACCCCGAGACTCTCGCGCAGGCGCTCCGTGCCAAGGCGCGCATCCTCCGGCAGCGAGCGAAGGAGATTGAGCGGGAGATGCGCCAGACGAATGCTCCCGCGGAGGGGGGCGGAGCAGGCGGACCGGGTGGTGGTCCCGTGGAGCGGGAGCGCGGAGAGATGAATGGGCGTTTCGCAGAGGTCTTCAGGGGGCCCTCGAAAGGAGAGGCGGCCAGGGCACAGGCGGCGCCTGTCGCGGCACTCGCGGCCTGACGACGGAGCAGGGCGCAGAACGGTGTATGATGTCCTCCATGCGTACCTCCACTTTTCTCCGAACATCCCTCTTTGTCGGATCCCTGCTCGCGGCGGCTCCCGCTCTCGCCCTCTTCAGCGACGTGCCGCTCTCGCACGTGAATTATGACGCCATCAAGTACGTGCAGATGCAGGGCATCGTCTCGGGGTATCCTGACGGGTCCTTCCGTCCCAATCAGGAGATCAACCGCGCGGAGTTCGTGAAGATCATCGTGAATGTCGCCTCTCCGGCTGCCGTGGAGGGATGCCTGAAGGAAAATGGCCGACCCTTCCGCGACGTCGCCCCCTCAGAGTGGTTCGCCCCGTACGTGTGCGCGGCGAAGCTGAGGAATCTCGTGAGTGGCTATCCCGATGGGACCTTCAAGCCCGAGCATGACATCAACTTCGTGGAGGCGGCGAAGATCATCGTGAACGCCCTGAGCACGGTGCCGGAGGCGGAACCGGCAGGGGGGGTGTGGTACCGGCAGGATGTGGAGACTCTCGCGAATGCGAATGCCATTCCCCTCGCCGTCACCGATTTCGATTATCTTCTCAGGCGTGGGGACATGGCGGAAATTATCTACCGTCTGATGGCCGGCGAAGCATCCAAGCCCTCCCGCACCTACGAGGAGCTCGCCGATGAGGTGCAGCCCGGAGAGGAATGGCCGCTCTACGACGGCTCGCGTGATAATTTCCTCATCCAGTATCCGCCGGATTGCCAGGTCTTCGCGCCCGTTCATGGGGTGGAATTTGCGCGGCCGGGGGCAGAGGACGCCGAACTCTTCGTGCATGTCTTCGACAAGTCCGAGAAGAGCGTGGAGCAGGTCGTCGCCGATGTGTCGGAAGGCCACACGGTGTTCCTGAAGGAGAAGATTCCTTTCCAGGCAACCAGTGTCACGCATCTCATCATTGTCGATGCGGACGAAAAGGTCCTTTTCGAGGGCATCGTCCTGGAACAGTGGGATAAGGTGTACCTCATCGGAGGCACGGTGGAAGCGGATGTCATTCAGAAGTTCTACGAGAGTTTCCGGTACGTCGCGGGAGCGCTGTGAGTGCGCTATACTCTCTGTCCTCATGGATGACGTCAGCGAGATCAAGGCACGGCTCACGATCGAGACCCTCGTCGGGCAGTACTGTCAGCTCAAGAAGAAGGGCAGGAACTTCCTAGCGCTCTGCCCCTTTCACAATGACACGCACCCGAGTCTCCTCATTTCCCCGGATAAGGGTATCGCCTACTGCTTCGCGTGCCAGAAGGGCGGCGACATCTTCAGTTTCTACCAGGAAATCGAGAAGGTGGATTTTCCGCAGGCGCTCAAGGACCTCGCCGAGAAGGCGGGGGTCGAGCTCAAGGAGGTGCGACAGAAGCCTGCCGTGACGAAGGATGAGAAGGAGCGCCTCCGCGAGTGCCTGACGGCGGCGGAGGAGTACTTCGTGGCGCAGTTGAAGGCATCCGGGGTGGCGCAGGATTACCTGAAGAAGCGCATGATTTCGGAGGAGCAGATTGCCTTCTTCGGTCTCGGCTACGCGCCGGACTCGTTCTCCCAGACGTACGAGTACCTGCTCAAGCAGGGGTTCAGCCGCACGGAGATCGTGAAGGCCGGGCTCGGGGTGCAGCGGGAACTGCAAGACGGGAAGATCTACGACCGCTTCCGCAATCGGCTCCTGTTCCCGGTCCATGATCATCAGGGGAACATCGTGGCGTTCGGTGGGCGGGCCATCGGCGAGGAGGAGGCGAAGTACGTGAACTCCTCGGAAGGGCCGCTCTACAACAAGTCCGCGATTCTCTATGGGCTCCATTACGCGAAGGAGGCGATCCGCGATGCGAAGGCGGTCGTGATGGTGGAGGGGTACTTCGATCTCCTCGCCTGCCACAAAGTCGGCTGCCACAACGTCGTGGCCGTGAGCGGCACTGCCCTTACCGAACAGCACGTGAAGACCCTCAAGCGTTACGCGGAGACGGCTGTTCTCTGTCTCGATCAGGACCGTGCGGGGCAGGAGGCCGCGGAGCGCGCCTTCCACCTCCTTGCGCGGGAGGGGATGGCCGTGCAGGCGGTCACATTCGAGGAGAAAGACCCTGACGAGGTGGTGAAGAGCACGCCCGAGCTCCTCGGCCGGATTCTCCACGATGGGGGAGTGCCCTACCTCGATCTCGTGCTGCAGGATCTCGCGAAGGGCGACGTCTCCTCTGCGACGGGCAAGCGCGCCGCCCTCAGGCGGCTCCTCCCGCTCATCGATTCGCTTGCTTCCTCCGTGGAGCAGGGGCACTACATCGGGAAGACCGCCTCCCTGCTCGGGACCACCGAGACGGCGCTCCGCGAGGACATCGCCAAGCTCCCGAAGCAGGTCATCGGCAAGTCGACCGATGAGGAGACGACTTCCGTCAGGGCGCGGGAGGGGTTTTCCCCGCTGGAGATCGCGCTCGGGCTCTTCCTCCTCTATCCGCTCAAGCGCGCGCTCCTCCAGGAGCTCATTGAGCCGGAAGGGGGATTCTCCGGTGCTCTCTACGGAGCACTCAAGAAGGCGCCCGAGGCGAAGGAATTGAAGCTCGCAGATCTGGAGCTCTCGGACGAACACCGCGAGCGTGCGGGCATTCTCCATCTCTTCTGCGAGTACCACGGCTTTCACGAGTGGTCCGAGGGGATGGCGGTGCGCGAGATTCGCAAGAACTGCATGCGCGCGAACCGCGAGCTCCTCAAGGTGAAGCAACTGGAGATCACGCGCCGGCTCAAGGAGGCGCGGCTGCAGGGCAAGGTCGTGGAGGAGGCGCAGCTCTCCACGCAGTACCAACAGGTCCTAAAATTGGCCCAGATGGCGGGATAGAGTAGAGCGATGAGCGGTTTGCGGTTAGTACTACGGAATGCGAGGCTTACGGTTCATCGCTAGCCGCTAATCGCTCTTTTTCCTTGGCGTCCGGTCCAATTCGCCTATACTGGCCCACGCCCATGGCCTCCCACCCCCGGAAGTTCATCGCCCAGCCGACGGACGAAGACTTGAAGAAGTTTCCCGAGTCTGTGAAGCACCTCATCAAGAAGGGGCGTGAGCAGCGCTACGTCACGCATCAGGAAATCATGGCGGTGGTGCCCAATGCGGAGGAGAACGTGGATTTGCTGGACGAGATCTACACCCTCCTCACGGATCTCGGCATTCAGGTGATCGATGTGAAGGATGTGCTCATCTGGGAGAAGAAGGGGAAGACCGTGCTGGATATCCCCGAGCCGACGGAGGACCTCACCGAGATCGCCGCATCGGACGTGGAAGAGGATGATGACGCCGAAGCGGAGCTGGAGGCCGATGAGAAGGTGGAGAAACTGGAGGAGGAGGATGCGATGGCGGTCGTGGCGACTGCGGGCATCGAGATCGACGACAAGGACATTTCCGACGAGGAGAAGAAGAAGCGCCGTCGCGAGCGCGAGGTCGACCTGCTGGAGATCTCAAACGACTCGGTGCGCATGTACCTCTCCGAGATCGGGCGCGTGCCGCTCATCGATGCGCGCAAGGAGATCGAGCTGGCCCGCCGCATTCGCAAGGGGGATGCTTCCGCCAAGCAGCAGCTCGCCGAAGCGAACCTTCGCCTCGTGGTCTCCATTGCCAAGAAGTACATCGGCCGCGGCCTCTCCTTCCTCGATCTCATTCAGGAGGGGAACATCGGCCTCTTCCGTGCCGTGGAGAAGTTCGATCCGGAGCGCGGCTTCAAGTTCAGCACCTATGCGACATGGTGGATCCGTCAGGCCATCACCCGCGCGATCGCGGATCAGGCGCGCACCATTCGCATCCCCGTGCACATGGTGGAGACCATCAACAAGCTCACGCACACGCAGCGGCGCCTCGTGCAGGAGTTCGGCCGTGAGCCGACCGTGGAGGAGCTGGCCGTGGAAATGGAGATGGATATCAAGAAGGTTCGTCACATCCAGAAGATCAGTCAGGACATCATCTCGCTCGAGTCGCCGGTGGGGTCCGAAGAGGACAGCAAGCTCGGGGACTTCATTGAGGACGAGGAAGCCATCAATCCGTTCGACGCGACGAACCGGCAGCTCAGGAAAGAGAACGTGCATGCAATGTTGGAGTTCCTCACTCCCCGCGAGCGAAAGATCATCGAGATGCGCTTCGGCCTGAAGGACGGCATCGGACATACGCTCGAGGAAGTGGGCAAGGAGTTCGGTGTCACGCGCGAGCGCATCCGGCAGATCGAGGCAAAAGCATTGCGCAAGCTACGTCACCCGTCGCGTTCGGAAAAGCTGAAGAGCTTTTTGGACGGTGAAAGCTGAAGCGGCCACTTTCATGGGTCGTTAGCTCAGTTGGTTAGAGCAGAGGACTCATAATCCTTTGGTCCGCGGTTCAAGTCCGCGACGACCCACCAATAAACATGCGGCTTGCAGCGATGCAGGCCGTTTTGTTTTTCTACAAATCCAGTGTGTTTTTCTACAATTCTTCAAAGGAAGCTATGAAAGAAATCCTTCAATACCTAAAAAAGCATGGTGAGCG
>JAQUNQ010000025.1 GCA_028717505.1 Candidatus Peribacteraceae bacterium | reverse complement strand
GCGGTGTCGCTCCGTCAGGCTTTCGCCCATTGCGGAAGATTCCTCACTGCTGCCTCCCGTAGGAGTATGGACCGTGTCTCAGTTCCATTCTGGCTGGTCGTCCTCTCAGACCAGCTACCCGTCATAGACTTGGTAGGCCGTTACCCCACCAACTATCTGATAGGCCGCAGGCCCCTCCCGGACCGCAAAAGCTTTACCCTTGCGGGACCATCCGGTATTAGCTCCGCTTTCGCGGGGTTATCCCTGAGTCCGGGGAAGGTTCCAACGTGGTACTCAGCCGTTCGCCGTGGGTCTAAACCCACTCGACTTGCATGTGTTAGGCGCACCGCTAGCGTTCACTCTGAGCCAGGATCAAACTCTTCAAAAAGAAGATTTCTTGACCTGGTTGGTCAAAGGAAAACTAAGTTAATTTCCATGCATCCCGCATGTGCGGGATGATGGGTGATACTTCTCTACTCTGCGATGGTGTGAAAGATCCCGGATCTCTCTATCTACTCCACGAACGAAGCAGCCGTGCCTTCCACCTAAGGCACAGCCAAGGGGGGAAGGGGAGAGAGAAAAGGTCTTTCCCATCCCCCGCAACTGCGGGGGGCGGGAAGCACGCGCATTCTAGACTGCGGGAAAGGGGCGTCAAGGTTTTCACACCATTTTCCTACTTCTCTACGAGAGATGACTCTGCGCCGGAGGTCAAATCCACTGTACGTTCGAGGGCGATTCTCCCCGCTCCATTGAGCTTCTGGAGCATGGCGGAGGTGAGGAGGTGGGGGTGCGCGTCGAATTCCTGCGACTGGAAGTAGGCGGACTGGGGGACGTAGCGGACGAAGAATTCGTCGCTGATCTGGAGGGAGGCGAAGGCGGGGGCGCCGCTCTCCCGCATGATCGTGTCGGTGACGCGCAGTTGCTTTTCTTCCAGCGTGACGGTGCGCTCGAAGGTGACGCCGGACTTCTTCTTCGTGAAGACGAGGACTTTCCGGATGAGCCCCTTGATGTGGTAGGCGAGCGTGGAGTTCCATCCGAACATCAGCATGAAGAGCACGAAGACGATCCGCTTGAGGGGTGTGAAGATCTTGTTGTTCGGGACCGCGTGGAGCATCCCCTTCACCGCAAAACTGTTTTCATCATGCGTGAAGGTGTAGGCCGGATCGATCCACTGCGAGGTGAGGACGCGTCCGTCCGTTGTCTTCCCGATGAGTCCGCAATCATTGAGCTGGAGCGCGTGCGTGTCCGTGCGGAACAGCTTGACCACGCCCCCCTTCGCGGCGTTGCCGAGGAGGTAGGTCGTTCCCCGCTTGCGGATGAAGAACCGGGCCTGCGGGAAGACGCGGAGGAAATCCTCGCGCTCATAGGGGAGCGAGGCGGAGGCGTTGCGCTCGCCGTAATCGATGAAGGACTCCAGGTGCTCGGGGATGCGGTAGAGGAAGTAGCGGTCGGACTGGATCGCCGCCGGAACGATCTTCCCGTCGCGGAGGCTCTCGAGGAGCGCGTCGGCCACGCGTCCCGCGAGCGGCATCTCTGGCGCGAGGATCTCGCACCCGTGGGAGTAGAAGTGCAGGGTCTGGCGGCTCCCCATGCTCCCGGCGTAGAAGCCATTGGGGTAAACGAAGTGGCTCAGGAACTGCACGGCCTCCTCCATGACTTTCTTCAGGCGCGGGTCGTGATTGAGCTTGTAGACTTTCCCGAAGAAGCTCACCGTCGCGGAGAGGTACCCGATATCGGCGCCGTCGTACTCCAGGCTCCATCCTTCCGACGTGTGGTACGAAAGGAAGTCGGCGAGTTTTTTTTCATACCCCTCGAGCAGCGCGGGCTCCTTCAGGACATGGTAGGTGTAGTACACCGGGAGGACGGCCATCGCGTGGTGGTTGGCCAGCACGCCCTGCTCATCCCATCGGATGATGTACTGTGCCGCCTTCCGGCAGGCCGTGAAGAATGCATCCTTGAAGTCCTCCGGGAATTCCCCGCGCTCCGAGAGCAGCAGGTAGCTCTTCATCATGGCGTAGAGCAGGAATCCCGTGGGCCCCGTCCAGCCGTGCTCATTGGGGTAGAACTCGTCGAACGATCCGTCGCGATGCTGAATTTTCGTCCAGAAGCGCATCCCGGCAAGCGCCCATTCCCGTATCTTCTCCTGCTTGAAGAAGATGTTGCCTGGCATCTCGTGTGTGTACGCGAGCGTCAGGGACAGCACGCCGAACTGCGGCAGGGCATCCGGGAAATCCGATGTCTTATCCATCCAGTACGTGCGCTTGAAGCAGCCGTACGTCGGAGAGTAGGGCGTGCGATCCTGCAGACCGAGCAGGCGCGGGATCTGGGAGAGCGCTTTCTCTGCGTATACGGAACGGAGATCGGACATTGCGGGGGGGGGGGGGGGGGGGGGTGAGAAGAAAGTGCGGGTACGTTACCCGTTCATGTGTAGATATTCTACCGCTTCACCTTCTCCGCGATGACGATATTCGTCACCCCGCAGGGGAGCGGTCGCTCGAAGGGATTCAGGAATGGGAGGAAGAAGCGGGCGAGCGGCAGACGGTTCGGCGTGAGGAGTCCCCACGAGACAGCGGCGAGGACGCGGAGGCCCGCCCCTTCGGCGAGGGACCGGAGGTAGCGGAGGGAGAAGTCCAGTCCTCCCCGCTCCTCCTTCTTCCAGAGACTCAGTCCCGCCATGAGGGGGTTCCACCGGTTCGGCTCGCAGAGGATGACGTACTTTCTGCAGACGCGCGTCATCTCCGCGACGACCTGCGCGCGCTCGGGGCGCGGGACGTGGTGCAGGACGGCATTGCAGAAGGAGATGTCGAACATGTTTTCCGGGAAGGTGAGCGCGCGCGCGTCCATCACGAGTTTTCGCGGCACGGGATTTAATTCCAGGATCACATTCGAATAATCCACGGCTGTGACCTCCCCCCATTCCTGCAGCCAGTAGCTGAAGTAGCCGTTCCCCGCGCCGACATCGACGATCGTGGGCCGCAGGGGGGCGGGGATCCACTGCCGCATGTAGGCGATCTTCGGCTTCACGAACGCCCGGATGACCGGATGCGTGGGGTGGCGTCGCCGGCGCTGCTGCACACTCCTCCAGAAGCGACTCTGCACGGCGTCGAACGTGGTTTTTTCCATGGGAGTGGGGAGGAGATCAATCAGCCGACCAGCGGCTTCTCACGCACATCACCGATCACTTTGGCCGGAACACCCCCGACGATCGCGTAGGCGGGCACATCTTCGCGCACCACTGCATTCGCACCGACGATGGCTCCCTCCCCGATGGTGACGCCCGGGAGCACCACGGCGCCCGCGCCGATCCATGCCCCCCGGCCGACGGTGATCTTCGCGCGCTTGCTCACCTGCCACTTCTCCGCGATGAAAGAGGTATTCGGGTGCGAGCTCGGGACGAGGACGACGTAGGGGGAGAGCACGCTCTGATCCTGCAGCTCCACCCATCCGCTCCGGAACCCGTCCGCGATGTAGACGCCGGGGCTGATGTGCACGCGCTTCCCGACGCGGATGCCCGAGAGTCCCACGAGGAAACTCTTCAGTCCCGACGGCGGCACGTGGCTCGCGACCGTTCGCACGATGAGATTCCAGATGCGTCGGAGCATGGGGTCATGGTAGCACCTTCCTAGGGCATTTCTCTCAGCATGGCCGCGATTCTTTCCATCGTCGTGAACTGGTAGCCTTGCCTCTTTAACTCCTCCGTGAGCCACGCGAGGAGCACGTAGCCGTTCGCGCGATTGCGGGCATACGCGAGGCGCGGGAGGAGGGGGAGTTTGCGCGTCGACGCGGGGAGCACGATGTCATGCAGGTGCATGTCGATGACGACGATCGGCGGGAGCGTAGCGATTTTTCCTTCCCAGAAGTGCTGTCCATAGAGCTTGAGCGTGCTGAGGGTCAGGCGGGAGCGCTTGGTCGTTGCAGCAAACGGGATTTCCCAGATGCCGCTCTCCCAGAGCCACGGGGTGAGCGGGAGAGAACGGTAGTCGAAGACGCCGAAACGCTGCGTCGGGAAGACGGAGGCATCGAACTGGTAGCCGTGCGCGGCGAGAGCTTCCGGGTCCCCGGGGAGCACGACACCCTGTGGAGCGCGATAGCCGAGGGCGGGCGTGCCGAAGACTTTCGCCCACGTCTCCTGCGCGCGTCCGATTTCCTCCGCGGACCGTGTCCGGTAGCGCCGTGTGTCGTGCGTGTGCGCGTGAGGATGCAATTCCGTGCCCTGTTCCCGGAAGGAGCGGATACCCGGGAGGTTCTTTGCGAGGAGCTCCGTCACGACGAAGCCCGTGAGGGGAATATCCTGCGTTTTGCACCACTGCAGCAGTCCCGCAGCGGGTGTGGGGTCCTCGAGGAGTTCCAGCGTGCCCGTCCGTCCGCCGAAATCCGGCTCGATGTCGCACGTGAGGGCGGCGAGCTTCGGGAGCGCGCGCGGGTTCATGACATGCACGACTTCGGAGAGCAGAGAGCTCTTCATCATTTCATCGGGGGATGGAACCATGCGTAGAGACCGAGGAGGGAGCCGAGGAAGGTGAGGAGGAAGATCGTGGCGGTGAAGGCGACGCTGGTTTCCGTGGGGACTTGGTAGCGCAGGAACATGAAGGCCACGAAGGCATCACGCGTGCCGAGGCCGGCTGGCGCGATGGGCAACATGCTGACGATTCCTGCGAAAGTCATGATGCTGAGGAAGTGCGTGAGTGGGAGATTGATCGCGAAGCCGCGACGGAGTATTTCCAGCTGCAGGAAATAAAATCCCCACGACACGAAGGTGAGTGCGATGAGGCGGGGGCAGGGGCGCCACACCAGACGGATCACGGGGAGCGCGAAGGGGATTTTTTTCAGGAACAGCAGCATCAGGAGGAAGGCGAGGAGGAGCGCCGCGGTGATGACGGCTGCCAGCGTCCAGGACCACAGCACCCCGACGGCAATGATGCTCAGTATCCCGATGCAGCCGACATCAAAGACGCGATCGAGCACCGTCAGCAGGATGCCCTTGCGCACAGTGATCCCCTGTCGGGTGAGGAAGGGGATGCGCGCCGCTTCCCCGATTCTCCCGGGGGTGATCATTCCGAGGAAGATGCCGGCGTAGTACATGCGCAGGGACTCCGCAAAGGACACGACACTCCCCACGGTATGTGCGAGGATGTGCCAGCGCAGGGAGCGGAGCGTGTAAATCACGGGGAAGAGGACGAGCGTCCCCACGAGGAAGCGCAGTGGCACCCTGCTCAGGGTGGTGATGATCTGCTGCACGTCCGTGGTCGCGAGCACCCAGATGAAGAGGAGTACTCCGATGATTTTCATGCCGTGCCTGATCACAAAAGTGCGCACACCTACGAAGCGGAAGAGCGCAGGCCGAGCTCCCGCCGGATGGCAGCCACTTGATCCACAACCAGTCCAAAGAAGAAGAGGGCTGTCGAGAAGATGATGAGCAGGACGGCGCTGTCGCTCACGTTGCGATCCGCGAGGAGATCGTGTCCCAGTATGCTCAGAGCGATGATACCGCTGAGGAAGCTCGCCGGCAGGAAGATGCGGAGAGGGGAGAAGAGCGTGATGAGACGGAGAATCAGGAGGAAGGTCTTCACGGCATCACGCGGGCGCACGGTGCTCTTCCCCTTCCGTGCCTGAATGGTAATGGGGACGAAGCGCACGTTGAGCCGCTGGTGGAGGTAGCAGACGGTGCTCGTCGTGGAGAGGGAGAAGCCGTTCGGGAATAGGTGCATGTACTGGAGGAAGACCTTGCGGCGAAAGGCGCGGAGACCCGAGTTGAGATCGGGGATCTTCGTCACGGTGATGGCGGAAGCCACGAAGGAGAGGAGCATCTTCCCCGGCTGGCGTATCCACGGACCCTTGTAGCCCTCGCGCTTTCCAATGACGAGATCATTCCGGTCATCCATGGCGGGGAGGAGTCTCTCGATGAGGTCCGGCGTGTGCTGGCCATCGGCGTCGTACGTGAGGACCCATTCCGTCGTGGCGGCGATAACGCCCGTCTTGATGGAAGCGCCGTATCCTTTGTTGTAGGGATGGGAGATCACATGCACACCGGCAACCTTCGCCGCTTCCTCTGCGGTGGCATCCGTCGAGCCGTCGTCCACCACGGTGACTGCACCGAGGAGCGCATGCGCACGCAGGAAGGTGGTGAGATCCCTCAGGACATTCCCGATGCACTGCGCCTCATTGAACGCGGGGATGACGATGGTGAAGTCCATGGCAACGGGACTATACAGCGGATTTCTGCCTGTTCCCACGCTTTTCTCTGTCTGTGGGACAGGAATATTCCTGTCCCACAGATTTGCGTGTCATCCCGCATTTCCTCCGTGTTTTTCCTGTGATACCGTCTCTCTCATCTTCCCATGCGCCTTCGACTCACCTCTCCGTTGGGGCAGGCTTTCCTCCTCGCGGGCTTCGCACTCCTCATGGTGGGGGTCTGGATGGTCCCCGTTCTCCTCGCGGGTTTTCCCTACGAGCTTCCCACGACAGTCCTCCGTGCGAAGGCATTTGCGGAGACGGGGGTGGTGGACGAGGCATTTACCCCAGCCGTCACGCTCATCCTGTGGGCGCTGCATCCTCTCGTTGCGTGGCAGAACATGATGGGATGGGCGGCAGTGAGCGCCGCTGCAATGGCCGCCGCGCTCCTCCTGCTCTGGTGGAGTGTAAAGCGCCTGTTCGACAGGCCGGTCGCGTGGCTCACCGTCGTGATCTTCAGCTTCATGCCGCTCTACTGGACGGAGGCGGTCCTGAACGGCGGTTATCCGTATGCCCTCTTCTTCCTCTTCCTCGGCTTCGCGCTCTTCCTGAAATTCTTCGCGCGTCATCGCCTCGTGGCCGTCCTCCTCTCCGGCATCTGCTTCGGCTTCGTCCTCGCATGCCAGCACGCCTTCATCACGTTCCTCCCATGGTTCGTGGTCGCGTTCCTCTGGATGCACCGTTGCGCCTGGAAGCGCGCCAGTCTCGAGGCGGCACTCTTCTGTGCAATTGCTTACAGCGCCTTCGTGTTCCCGCTTCTTCCGAATGCTCTCCAGTCCAGCCTGTCGCCCGCGGAGCGCATGGAGGTATTTCTTCCGTCGGTCGCGAAGCATGCCACCGGCATGGGGCACCTCTATCCCGATGAGTACACGTACACATTCCTGCGTGACACGTATGATCAGCGTGTCCGCCAGCGCGATGCCGCGGAGCCGTTCCTCGTCCGCCAGCAGGAGCGGTACATCCGCGTGATCTTCGATGTCGGGGATCTGAACATCCTCGACAACATTGAAAACGGCGTGTGGCTCTTCCTCCAGACGCTGCCGCAACTCGTGCTTCAGGAGTACCTCGGTGGGGCATTCCTCTGGCTCTTCATCGTGCCCGGAGTTCTGGTCCTGTGGATGCAGCGCCGTTCCCTCCTCCTCCTGATGGCCGGCCTCTGGCTCTCGATGGAGGTGATCCTGCGGTTCCTCCTCCACTACGGGCGCACGCACCTCATGGACATCGGATGGGCGCCAGCGATCTTCGCGGGCGTCGGAGTCGTCTTCCTCTGCCAGAAACTGCAGAACGAGAGAAGGCATTTGTCTGTTCCCCTCCTCAGTACTTTCGTGGCGCTTGTCATGGTGATGCAGCTCACTCAGGCGAATCGCAAGCTCTTCGCGCAGGAGTACGCGCGCTCTCCCGTGCCTGCCGTCTATGCTGCGACGGAGGCACTCGCTCTCCTCTCCTCCGATGCAGTCGTTGCCCATCCGCGCGGGGCAAATCTCTTCTACTTCTCTGATCGCAGGTCCGTCGTCCTCGCCACGGAGACGCTCGATCTCCTCGTGGAGCAGGGGAAGGTTCGTGATCCCTTCGCTTACTACGGCGTCACGCACATCCTCGGCTATGACGAGGAATATGATGCACTTATCAAGAAGGCTGTTCCGCAGATCCAAGTAGTTACCCTTTCAGAGTCAAAGGTGCAGGTGCCCCTCACTCCGTTTGTTCGCTACCTGCTCCATCTCATCCGTTAATTTCCTGCAAACTGCGTCTCGTAGATGGTGAAGCGGTCGTCGCTGTAGACGGACTTCACGCGCGAGGGCAGGCGGGGATTGGCTGCGTCGTTTTTGTCGACCACGACATACTGCACGTCGTACTTCTGAAGGTAGCGGTCGTAGTTTCGGTCGACATCCTTCGCGTGCTCCATCGTTTTCTGGAGGAATGCTTCCCCGCCGAACAGATCGATCGCGGAAACATAGTCGTCGTAGGCGGCGCTGTAGGTCGATGCGTGGACCGGGCCCACACCGGCATACGCGATGATGTTGTCCGTGAGCATCTGCCGGTCGACGTGCCCGCTGTTCTGGATCAGGAAGCGCTCCAGGAGCTCGTCGTTCGGGATGACGTGGTAGCGGGCCCCCCTACTGAACAGCAGGTAATTGTCCGTGTAGAGTGCCAGGTAGCGATTGATACTCATGGGTGCCAGGATGGATTTTCCGGCGATCTCCTTCTGGTTGAAGTAGTCGAAGGGGCGCTGATATCCTTGGATGCTCCGGTCCTTGGCACGCGCCACCGGCGGACGGAGGAGGTAGCTGTAAGCGTTCATGCTGATGCAGGTTCTGTTGCATGTGGCGAACAGGAGGAGCACGGCGCTGGCGCCGACGGCGGCGCGCAGCAGAGGGGTGGGCTGGCGGATTTCCGCGAGGAGGACGGCGAGCGCCACGATGTTCAGAAGGAGTCCCAGACGCCAGAAGTGGGAATGGAAATCCATCTCCTGTCCGGTAATGACATTGCTCACGGCACCGAGGATGATGGCGCTTCCCGCGAGGAAGAGGAGCGTCTCGGCAGGTGAGAATTTGCGCTTGATGCGCAGGACGAGGAGGCCGAGCAGGAGGGCGATGGTGTATTTGTTGTTCGTGATGGTGAGCGGCAACACGACATGCGTCTTTACCAGACCGATGCGGAGGTTCAGTTCATAGGATGCTTCATCGCGGAAGAGCGAGAGGATAGTGAGGATATGCGGGAGACATGCGAGCCCGACACAGAAACCCATGACGGCGAGGGCTCGGAGAGCCAGCCAGTCTCTCCGCCACATCAGGGAGAGACTGAGGAGTCCGACTGCCGCGAAGGTGACCATCCAGAGGTAGGGATACAAGTAGAAGGAGAAGGCGGTGGTCAGGCCAAGCCAGAGATAAGGGCGCAGCGCATGCGGGCGCCGGAGAACGGAGAGCATCGCGAGCAGGAAGAGCGCGAAGAACGGGTAAATCGTCTGCATCACCGCCGGGCGGATGAGGAGGTTGTGGAGCGATGCCGTGCCGAGAATCGCCAGCACCACGGAGGTCCATAGTCGCTCTTCGGATGTCTTCTTGCAGAGAATGAAGAGGAGGGCACCGGTGATGATGGAGAAGAGGAGGGGGTTGAGGGCGAAGAGCGCGTTTATGCCCGCACCGAAGAAGCCCGGGATCGCCGCGATCCAGATGGGCAGGAGAAGCCCCGGGAAGTGTGCATCGGCGTGGGCGAGGATGTAGGGATTCCCGAGCCACGGGTACCCATTCAATACCTCGTGGATCTGGACGAGATAGTAGAGCGAATCCGCCTCGAGCTCGGGCAGGACAGACGGGAGCCATGTGCCGAGGGTGGCGCGGAAGTACACGAACGGAACCAACGCACCGAGTGCGCTACCGAGGAGGACCAGTGTCCATGCGAGGAGAGACCTCTGCTTCATTGAGGGGAAGCATGAGCGATGGTGCGGCAAATCACAAGGGGCGCCAAAATTTTCCGCGATCAGACGGTTACCCACGGTCGGCCAAGAGGATCATGAGGATGCCGGCCGGCATTTCCCTGTTTCCCCTTGAAGGCGGGCGAGTGGTAGGTCGCGGGCCATGGGGGCGGGGAAAATGCCCCCTTCGCAAGCTCGCGCAGAACGAAGAAGGCATTCACCCCGTGCGGGTCGGTCCCGATGAGTGCGTATCCCTTCTGCTCGCCGAGTCTCTTCAGCGCCAGGAGACTTGCACCGTAGTAGTCCGTCTTGTCCCAGAGGAAGCGCGGGTCGTAGGGGATGGTCCGGCTCTCCTCCGGGGGGATGTGCGCATTATATTCGATGATCACTACGCGGGGGCGCCAGTGCGTGATGGCTTTCCACACCCAGTAGTCGTTGCCGTCGATGTCGATGGAGAGGATGTCGGGCGCCGCGGGGACGGCATACTGCCGGAACAGCTCCTCGATGTTCTCCACGGTGATGAAGGCGCGGTGCAGATTGATGGCCGGGTCCTCGTGCTCTCCGTCGAGGAGGAGTCCCTGCCAGCCGCGGAAGAGGCGCAGCGCGCGTGTATTACACTGCACGCCATCCTCCGCGCCGAATTCGACGTAATACCTGTTCGTGACGCCGATCATCGCGAAGATGGCGTGGATGATCCCATCTTCATCGTTCTGGGAGAACTCGCGCCGCTCGATGAAGGGGAGGCGCCGCGCGAAGCGGGTGATGTCCCTGATTGGCTTTCCCGCGAGACGGTGCCAGCTCAGTGTGATGTGTGCGTGAAACCACCCCTTGAGCCAGTCCAGAGACTTCTCGATCCGGCGCCGAAGACGGTGGATCAGCATGGAGTGCGGGAGGAGTGGAGTGCTAGTGTAGCATCCTGTCCCCTCAGTCTCTTCGTCATGCGCGTTTGTGTCCTCACGCCGGTCCTCGATGCCTTCAAAGGGGGGAATCACCTCCCGCTCCTCGGGGAGGCGGCGCCCGTGCAGTTCACCATCCTCACGAACCGCATGCGGCCGCGGGAGGCTACACTCCCTGCGAATGTCCGGGTGGAGATCCTCCCTGCGCGCATCGGCCCCTACTACTTCGGCGTCGCGGACGCGCTCTTCGCGCGTTCCGTCCTTCGCCGCTATCCGCCGGAACATCCTTTCTGGAAGCAGTTCGATGTCCTCCACTTGAACCAGACCTGCGGGCCGCATCTCCGCAAGCTCGCGGAGACTGGCCGGCCGCTCTGCCTCCTCATTCACCATCCCGTCTCGGTGGATCGTTTCCTCGCACTCGCCCATGCGCGCTGGCCTGTGACGTGGCTCTGGCGGATGAAGTATGCGCTCCTTCTCCGCTGGCAGCGCGCCTTCTGCCGCTCGGGCATCGCCATCGCCACCGTGTCCCGGACGGCGGCGGCACGCATCGCTTCCGATTATGGATGTGAGAGCAGCATGGTCCGCATCGTGCCGAACGGCGTTAATTGCGAGCTCTATCGGCCCGGCGATCTCTCTCATGTCGAGTATGACGTCATCGCGCTCGGGTCCTTCCTCCACCCGCGCAAGGGATTCCCGTTCCTCCTTCGCGCGTATCAGGCGCTCTCCGCGCAGGGATACCGCATTGCGGATGTCGGGAGGCGTTCCGATGAACAGCTCGCGGCGCTCACGGCAATCCCGAATGTGCATGTGCAGGGGATGGTGGGTCCGGAAGAGCTCCTTTCTCTCTTGCAGCGCTCTGCCACACTCATTTCCACTTCCCTCTACGAGGGCTTCGGCCTCTCGCTCATCGAGGCGCTCGCGTGCGGGCGTCCGGCCTTCGCCTTCGATGGCGGCGCGGTGCGGGAGGTCCTCTCCCCCGTCGATGGAGAGCTCGTCGTGCCTGCGGGGGACACTGATGCGCTGGTCGCGCGCGTGCAGTCGTTCCTTCATCTCTCTCCCGAGGAGCGCCGGTCACGGGGAACGCAGTATCGTGAGAAAGTATGCGCGTTCTATCCACTCTCGAAGTCCGCGCAGGCGCTGCGTGCCTTGTATGAAGATCTCTGCAGGACATAGGGGATGATCTCTACGCGATGAATTGTCTCTTTCGAGTAAACACATTTTCATTCACGTCATTTTTTCCACCTTTGTCCGGCGACCCTTCGACTTCGCTCAGGGTCTTTCGCTGATCTCCCATCTCTCGGAGGGGGAGGGGTCGTCCTGAGCGAAGCCGAAGGACGACAAAGGTGGAGCCAAAGCGCTGGCGCGCCAAAGCCCACTCCGCCCGGCCCTGCGTCTCCTCGCTGTCTCCTCCAAGGCTTCAGGGCCAGCTCGTCGGCAACGTCTGCGGACAGGGCCTTCCCCTTCACCCCCCGTGGCGCGCCACCCCTCCATTTTTGTGATCAGAAGGCATGTGGGGATATCTGCATACTTCAACTCTTTCAACAAGAAGAGCGGCTGAATCCTTGTGGCATTCCTGCCCTTCCGCTAGCGTTTTCCTGAGT
Source organism: Candidatus Peribacteraceae bacterium (assembly GCA_028717505.1). Lineage (GTDB taxonomy): Bacteria > Patescibacteriota > Gracilibacteria > Peribacterales > Peribacteraceae > JAQUNQ01. The sequence goes on along the minus strand of JAQUNQ010000025.1, from coordinate 2,245 downwards.
GTATGGACCAGAAGAAGGCTTCGACCATCGGGAAAGTTCTCACGCTGCTGAAGCACATTCGCATCAGTCCGTGGTATCTTCTCATCCCTGTTGCTCTCTCCCTCCTTGCGGCGGCATTTGAAGGCGCGGGCATGGGGCTCCTCATCCCGCTTCTCAACGGGTTCCTCCAGAAGAACTTCTCCTTCATAACGGACACGCCGCTCCTCGCCCCCATTGTCCGTCAGCTGCCGGCTTCCGTCCTCGCGAATGATCGTCTCCTCTTCGGCATTTTCCTCGGGGGATTCGTCATCATTTTCATCTGCAAGAACATCTTCCGCTTCCTCGCGGTCGTGAGTGTCGCCTACTTCTCGGAACGCACACTCCACCACCTACGGAAGACGCTTTTCACGAAGTACCTGAGCTTCGGGAAGCTCTTCTTCGACCGCACGAACATCGGGCACCATCACACGCTTCTCCTTGAGTTCTCGCAGCAGGCCCTGCGCCCGCTCCAGAGCATCGACGGATTCATTACCTCCCTCTTTTCTCTCCTCGTGTACCTCGGGGTGATGTTCACCATCTCCTGGAGGCTCACGCTCACGGCGCTTCCCCTCTTCTTTATCCTCCACTTCGCCATCCGGACGATGATCCTGCAGATCAAGGGGCTCTCGCGCTCCCTCGCTCTGCGGGGACGGGAGCTCGGGAAGAAGTCCGTCGAGATCCTCTCCACCATTCCTCTCGTGAAGTCCTCGCGCACGGAAGCGCAGGAGCAGCACTTCTACACGCGGATCAGCGATGACAAGGCTCGCTTGGACTTCCGCGTGCGCGCACTGCAGGGGCTCGTCCTGCCGCTGCAGGAGATCATCACGCTCCTCGTTGCGCTCGCCATCTTCGTGGGGTCGCTCCTCTGGTTCGGGCGCGAGCAGATCGCCTCCGCGCCGGCGCTCGTGGTGTACTTCTACATCGTCATCAACTCCTCGAGCAAGTTCGGGACGCTCTCGGGCTTCCGCGGGACGCTCGCGGCGACAGTAGGGCCGCTCGATGAGGTCCTTGCGATCTTCGATGAGCGGGGAAAGTACTTCGTGCGCGGCGGCACCCGGAAGTTCATTGGTTTGGAGCAGGCGATCGCCTTTCATCACCTCACGTTCTCCTACCTCGAGGGGCGCGACGTCCTCCACGATGTCTCCTTTGAGGTCGCGAAGGGGAAGATGACGGCCATCGTGGGTCCCACGGGAGCGGGCAAATCCACGCTCATTCACCTGCTCATGCGCTACTACGACTGTCCCGCCGGTTCCATCCTCATCGATGGCACGGACATCCGGGAGTTCTCGACGGATTCTTATCTGCAGCGTGTGGCCCTCGTGAGTCAGGACACCCTCCTCCTGCATGAGTCCCTGCGGAACAACATCACCTATGGGCTCGGGAATGTGCCGGAGACGGAGCTTCTCGATGTCGTCGAGCGCGCGCGCCTCACGGAGTTCGTCGGGAGCCTGCCGCAGGGGCTGGACACGCCCATTGGTGATCGCGGGGTGCAGCTCTCGGGCGGGGAGAAGCAGCGCGTCTCCATCGCGCGTGCGCTCCTCAAGAAGGCGGAGATCCTCATTCTCGACGAGGCGACGAGTTCCCTCGACAGCCAGACGGAAAAATTGATCCAGGAGGCGATCACTGAGGCGGTGCAGGGGCGCACTTCCATCGTCATTGCACATCGGCTCTCCACCATCCGGCATGCGGATACCATCGTGGCCCTGCAGGAGGGGCGGGTGGCCGAACAAGGGACGCTCGATCAGCTCCTCGCGAAGAAGGGCGTGTTCCACATGCTGTGGGAGGAGCAGAGATTCTAGGCAGACTCCACAGGATGTTCTCGCATTCCCGTGCGGGGTGTGTTTCAATGCGCGGGTCATGACGGAGACCCGGAAAACATTGGCCATCATCCCCGCGCGCGGCGGGTCCCAAGGTGTGCCGGGGAAGAACATACGCTTGCTACATGGTCATCCCATGATTGCTTGGAGTATTACGTACGGCCTTCAATGTCCGGGGATCGACAGGGTCGTCGTTTCCACCGACAGCGAGGAAATCCGGGAGGTTGCGCGCGCGTACGGTGCAGAAGTGCCTTTCCTGCGCCCGAAGGATCTCGCGGGCCCAAAGAGCATGGTGGAGGGCGCACTCCTCCATGCTGTCGAGTACTACGAACAGGAGGAGAACTACCATCCTGATCGTATCGTCCTCCTTCAGCCCACATCTCCCCTCCGGTTAGCGGACACGATGGATC
>JAQUNQ010000024.1 GCA_028717505.1 Candidatus Peribacteraceae bacterium | reverse complement strand
TGGCGATGCTGGAAAAGAATCCGGCACAGTTCCAGGAGGTGGTGATCAGTGGTGCGGGAACTCCCTGGAAGCTGGAGAAGATCGATGACGCGCACATCCGGGCCTTCCTCCCCGTGGGTGCCGATGCGCTCCTCCCGCAACTCGATCAACTGGCGGGACACTTGAAATCCGTGCAGGCGCGGGTTGTGACGGTAGATCAGGGTGGGCTCATCCCCGCGCAGAGCGTGGATCTCGTCGCCGAAGGAGGCATGGCAGTCCTGAAAGTGAGCAAAGATGTCACGCTCGATCAGCTCGTTGTCTTGCTCAGCCAGAGCGACGAAATCAAGCGGAGTCAGGCAGGCAAGACTCGCTGGGAGCTGGGGCCCGTTGCGGGCGGAGCCGGTTCTCCCTGGACGAAGAAAGTCATCTAATTCTTTTTATTTTTTTCTTTCCCCCCTCTCCCATGGCAGACGCCATCGAACTCCTCAAGCCGCTCCGCGACAAGCTGGCAAACAATGATGTGCCGGACGATGCGGAGATCATTGCGGCGGAGGAAAATGCCAAGAAACTGGATACCGCGCAGAAGCGGCAGTTCCGCATCGAGATCCGCAAGTGGATCAGTGCCAATGAAACGGATGGCGAGCGCGATCACACGCGGGAACAGCTCCAGAAGCTTGCGGAGAGCATCCCCGCAGCTGACCTCGTGGATGCGGGGTTAGAGACCGGCACGCTCGCCGGGGAACGCTTCCTGAGTCCCAATCTCGCTTATGAGAACGTGAAGAAGAGCGGCGAAGCGACCATCAAAGCAGTAAGAGAAGGGAAGTGGGGGGAGGCAGCCGTTCAGAGTCTCGAGGGCGCTCTCCCCGCGGGTGTCGTCGGCATCGTTGGTCTGCCACTCATCGCGAAGCAGTGGGCGGCCATTGGTCAGAAGGAAGGATTCTTCGCGAAGACCGGCCAAGTCCTCAAGGCGCTCCTCACGACGGGTCTAGTGGGTATCGGCGCTGTGGCTGCGGTGAACGTCTCCGATTACCTCACGCACTACTTCCGCGGCGAGAGACCTTCACTCGCTGCAGCGTAGTTCTCAGTATTTTTCGTTGCATGAGAACAGAAAAACCCGCCGCAGGCCCCCGTCCCGCACCCGATCCGCAGGATCACGCGGAGACCGTTCGTCGCCTCCTCGAGAAGGATCCGGCGGAAGCCTTCGCGGAGCTTCGGAAGTGGGTGCAGGAGTCGGCGAAACCCAAGGAGCTTCGTGATCGTCTCTCGGCCATCGATCATGCGCTTCAGAGCCTCGATGCGGCGCACAAAGAGGCGCTCGAGAAGAAGGGGGTGGCGAGCAACAAGATCATCGATGAGCTCAGGGTGCAGCAGTCCATGCGCAATAATCTCGCCGAGATGCGGCGGATCATCGAGGAGAAGCAGAAGACAGCCGGTTACTACGCGAGCGATGCCCTAGAGAGGACAGGCGATACCGTGGGATGGGTGGATCAGAAGCTCCTCGGGACGTGGCAGAATGCCGACGCCGTTTACCATGGATTGCTTCATGCATCACAGGATCATCCGTGGATGCGGGTCCTCGTGTACGGCATTCCTCTCATCGGTTCCTACGGCGTCTACCGTCTCTGCAAGCTCGCGCTCGGCGGGGGGAAGAAGGGGTTCTTCAAGCGGACTTTCCGCCTCCTCGCTGCCGGCACGCTTGCCCTCGGCGGTGCAACGGTCATGGGCCTGACTGCGCGCAAGTTCTTCCCGCAGGAGCTCGCCGATGTGCGTCGTGAGCTCGCCCCTCCGGAGAAGCCTCTTCCTGCCGCTGTCTCTTTCGATGCGCTCTCCGATGATGGTAAGAGGGAGCTCATCGGTCAGCCAGTCACGATCAATGGGATCCAGCTTGCTGCTGTGAAAGCACCGGACGGGCGCGTGCGACTGGAGGTGAACGGGAAGCGTTTCCGAGTCATGGCGAAGCGCGAAGACAGACCGGCGCCGGCATCTACCACTGCACTCGACTATGTGGTCGGTATTGCTGGGATGATAATGGCGGATTCCAATGGAGAGATTGATGCGGGAAAGCTTCTGCAGAGTGTTCGGAAAGGAGGGAAAGGGATGGTTATCAATTTAGGTATGCTCAACTACGGAAAGCGTTATTTGGTGGAGCAAGCGCATCTTCCCATTCTCGTGCAGCAGTTGGCGGCTCTGCCTGACGACGGCGGAGAGATTTCCGTGGAGTGCGTGAGTCTCGATGAGGACGGAAAGGCCGTTACGAAGAAGCTCATGTGCAGGATGGCGGAATAATCGTTCATGATCTCCGGGGTCTCGGGCATACTGTGCGCGGATGGCTTTGAGTTACTCCCAATTGCAGCGTTATAGAACCTGCCCCCGGCAGTACGAGTTTTCCAACGTGAAGAAGATTCCGTGGGGCATCTCGGAGGGGGAGAGCTTCGGGGCGAGTGTGCACAATGCGCTGAAGAAGTGGGGGGAGCTTGAAGCGAAGGGGGCAGGTGTAGGGTTGGGGAATAAGAAGAAGGGAGAAGCGCGGGAGGATCAGATGATTCTCTTTGAGGGCGAGGCGCGCCCCTTACCCCAGAGTGAACTTACGGAGGACAAGATCGTTGCGCTCTGGCACGAGTGTTTCATTGTGGATACCTACGCCACACGGCTCGAGGCGGATTTCGCGCGGAAGAGAGGGGAGGGGCTCATGCGGCAATTCTTCCAATGGTGGGTGCAGAGCCCGCGGTCCGTCCTCGCCGTGGAGAAGGCTTTTCGTCTGGAGATCGACGGCCTCACGCTCACCGGCCGGCTGGATCGCGTCGAGAAGGCGGAGGGCGGGGTACGCATCATCGACTACAAGACGACGGAACCACGGTCGCAGGAGGAGGCAGATGCGGACGTGCAATTGTCCGTCTATGCACTGGCCTCGCGGGAGCTCTTCGAGGAGCCCTGCACGGAACTCCTGTTTCTCTTCCTCTCCGAGGAGGGCATCGTCGAGCGGACCACGACACGCAGCGCTTCCCAACTGAGGGATGCGCAGAGTCAGATTCGTATGATCCACGAGCGGCTCGAAGCGAAGGATTTCAAGCCGACTCCCTCCGCGCGCGTCTGCAGGCGGTGTCCGTACCGCGGCATCTGCGACGTGGCGGCTGCCTGAAGTCTCGGGTACCATCGGGGCATGCCGGATTTCCGCGTGCTCTTCCACACCTACCTCTTCCTCATCCCGCTCGTGGTCCTGTGCCTCACGGAGTTCACGAAGCTCTTCGTCGAGCACCTGCGGACGGGGGACTGGTCGCGGCACCTCTTCCAGCAGGGGGGTATGCCGAGTTCCCATTCTGCGTTCGTCACCTCCCTCCTCATTATCGTGGGGCGGAGGACGGGTCTCGATTCCGTGGAGTTCGCCATTACAGCGGTCTTCGCGTGCATCATCTGGTACGACGCCATCGGGGTGAGGGGCACGCTCGGGGAGCAGGCGAAGGTCCTCAATGTTCTCCAACACTTCCATCACCTCACGGAGACACTCGGACACTCCTTCCTCGAAGTCTGCGCGGGGATTATCTTCGGTGCCGGAGTGACGATGGTGGGAATTTGGATGAGTTAATTCGTGAGACAAGTGCGGCTGGAAAGCCCCTCCCCCCATGCTCATTTCGTGTAAGATGGGTGCTGTCTTTCATTTTCTATGCTCCTCTCTCAGCTCTTCACCAGGACTTCCAAGGATGCCGTGGCCGATGCACAGAGCATCAATGCCGCCCTCCTTACGCGAGCAGGGTTCATCAGCAAGTCGATGGCGGGGGTGTACTCGTTTCTCCCGCTGGGGCTCCGGGTGCTCCGCAAAATCGAGCAGATCATCCGCGAGGAGATGAATGTCGTTGGCGGGCAGGAGATCCTCATGTCCGCGCTCTCGCCCAAGGAGTACTGGGAGAAGACGGGACGATGGGACAAGAAGGTCTTCGAGTCCCTCTTTCATGTGCCGGCGGCCAATGAGCAGGAATATGCCCTGAATCCCACGCACGAGGAGATCGTGGTGCCGCTCGTGCAGCAGTTTATCCGGAGCTATCGCGATCTGCCTTTTGCCTGTTACCAGATCCAAACGAAGTTCCGGAACGAGCTCCGTGCCAAGTCGGGGATTCTCCGCGGCCGCGAGTTCCTCATGAAGGATCTCTACTCCTTTCACCGTGATGCGGCATGCCTCGACCGGTACTACGAGAAAGTGCAGGGCGCCTATGACAGAGTTTTTGAGCGTCTTGGTCTCTCCGGGCGCACGTACCTCACGTACGCATCCGGCGGGTCCTTCTCACCCTATTCGCATGAGTATCAGGTGCTGCTGCCGCAGGGGGAGGATGCCATCTTTATCAGCGAGGAGGCGGAGAAACAGGGCAGGCGCATCGCCGTGAATCGTGAGATCTACGAGCCGAAGAAGACGAAATGTCCCGTGACGGGCGGCACAGCGTTCCGCGAAGCGCGCGCGAGCGAGGCGGCAAACATCTTCAAGCTTGGGACCAAGTTCTCCGATCCCTTCCGCCTCACCTATGCGGACGAGAAGGGGGCAGTGCACACGATCGTGATGGGGTGCTACGGCATTGGTGTCTCCCGTCTCATGGGGATCATTGCCGAGGCTTTCTCCGACAAGCGGGGACTCGCCTGGCCTGTCTCGATTGCTCCTGCCCGTGTCATCATCATTCCGCTGGCCAAAGAACAGAAGGAGGAGTCTTTCCGTATCGCACAGGAGCTCGCCGCGCAGTGCGGAGAGAAGGGGATTGATTGCCTCCTCGATGATCGCATCGATGCCTCCACAGGGTCACGTCTCGCGGATGCAGATCTCCTTGGGGTTCCCCTGCGTGCAGTCATTTCGCCGAAGAGTCTCCAGGCGGGTGGGGTCGAAGTGAAAGAGCGCACGAACGAGACGGCGACTGTGCGGCCCGTCCGCGAGGTCATCGCTCTTCTCTCGTAAGGTCAAACAATCCGCGGACCCCCGCAAGGCTTCCCTTTTTCGTTCGTTGCTCTTGGGGGTACACTCTCGGCGCGTTTCCCCATCCAACCATGAGAAAATTCTCCCTCCTTCTCGGTGCACTCGGCGGCATGTTTGCCGGGTACCTCTTCAGTAACAAGCGTCTCCGCGAGGAGCTCGCGCGCGCGCAGGATCCGGAGGCCGCGGCCAGGCTTCTCGGCAGGCATCTGCAGCGGGACGGGAAAAATCTCGCGCGGCAGGTACAGGATTTCGTCGAGAGTGATGAAGTGCAACGGAACATCAAGAAGGCGAAGAAATATGCACTCGAGAAAGTCGAGGATGCGAAGAGGGAACTGGGGAAAATCGTGTCGAAGGCGGAAGAAGGGGCTTCGGATGCGGCGAGAGGGGGGGTGAGTTCGCTGAAGAAAACAGCAAAGAGCTCACTGAAGAAGGCCAAGATGGTTGCGCGGCGTGCGCACATCAAGGTCCGAAAACTTTCGTGAGAACCTTGCGCATTTTTTCTTCCGTGGTCTTTCATTCGCCTTTTTCGTTGACTTGTTTCCTCGTACCATTACCCTTAACTTGTTTTTCTGCTTTCTTCCCCATTTTTCCATGATGAAGCGCGTTCTTACCACTGGTATCGCCCTCGCTCTCACGCTGGGCATGGTTACCCCCGCATTTGCTCTCCAGCTCTCCACCGAGCGCATCAGTCGCAGGACTCTCGTTGAAGAGAGACGCGCACTGGGCCGCGGTCTCGGAACAGTCGAGGAGCGCACCCGCCGCAAGGCGACGGTCCAGGAGACGGGTCGTGCCGTCTTGGAGCGTGCCCGCCGCCGCGCCCACGTCACCGGCCTTGGCACGATCAAGGGGTCGGAATACACCACCAAAGATCGGCGGTATCGCGTCCTCAATCGCCCGAATCAGCGCAATCTTCGCCAGCTGAAGGAGAGTTCCTCGATGCTCGAGCTCCCCGCCTCGCTGGTGCAGACCGGTGGAGAAGGTTTCTACCGCCCGACGCGCCGCACCGTCATCGATGAAGCCCGCGCAGCGAACAGTCTGCTCCCGTGAGTGTTCCTCTTTCTCAGGTCTTCCGACACCGCCCGCAAGGGCGGTGTTTTGAAAAGTAAGGCTTCCCAGGCGGGTGATTTATGGATGATTGCCGGTGCCTGGGAAGCCTTGGGTAGGAAAGAAGCGCATCTCTCCTACGTGTAATTTTATGGTTCACTCTTCCTCGGTCAATCTACTTTCCCGAGCTTCTTCCTTTGTCAATTCTCTTGCTCTCCGCTGGAGAACGCGTAGAATGCACGGCGGGCTCCTCCCCCGTTCACCGGAAGGATTGCCCACTTTTTGTATGAATCCACGTACCACCTCCACTGTTCGAAAGAAAACCAAGGGCGCGCAGCACTTCCCGACGCGTTTCATCGTGGTGACGGGAGGGGTCTGCAGCTCGCTCGGGAAGGGGATCGCTGCTTCCTCCATCGGTGCGATCATGAAGGCCTGCGGATACCGCATCTTCGTCCAGAAGCTCGATCCCTACCTGAATGTCGACCCGGGCACCATGAGCCCGTTCCAGCACGGCGAAGTCTTCGTTACCGACGACGGGGCCGAGACGGATCTCGATCTGGGGCACTATGAGCGTTTCATCGATGAGCCCCTGAGCAAACTCTCCTCCGTCACCACGGGACAAGTGTATTCGAATGTCCTCGCGCGCGAGCGGAAGGGCGACTTCCTCGGCGGGACGATTCAGGTGGTGCCTCACATCACCAACGAGATCAAATGTCGCATCCTCGAAGCGGCGGAGAAGAGTGGGGCGCAGATTATGATGATTGAGATCGGTGGGACGGTGGGAGACATTGAGGGGGAGCCGTTCCTGGAAGCGGTGCGCCAGCTCAAGTCGGAGCTGGGTCCGGAGCGCATTTTCCATGTGCACCTCACACTCCTGCCGTATCTGAAAGGATCCAAGGAGCTGAAGACGAAGCCTACGCAGCACTCAGTGGGAGAGCTCCGTCGCCACGGCCTCCAGCCGGATCTCATCCTCGCACGCGCGGATTACAAGATTGCCCCCGAGCTCCTCAAGAAGATCAGCCGCTTCTGCGATGTCCGCGAGGAAGCCGTCATTCCCGCACTCACGGTGAATTCCATCTACGATGTGCCCTTGAATTACCAAAAATGTGACATCGCGCGGATTATCGGAGAGAAGCTCAAGCTGAAGAAGCCCATGCCGGATATGTCCGAGTGGGAACGGGGCCAGAAGCGGCACGAGGCTGCAACGGGGGCCGTGCCCATTGCGCTCGTCGGGAAGTACACGCACCTCGAAGATGCGTACCTGAGCGTGATCGAAGCGATCAAGACGGCGGCTGTGCACCGCGGGCACAAGGCCGAAATCGTGTGGATTGATTCAGAGAAGCTTGAGCAGAAGGATGAGGAAACTTGGAAGATGCTCAAGTCCTGCAAAGGCATGGTGGTGCCCGGGGGGTTCGGCATCCGTGGTGTGGAAGGGAAGATCGCGGCGGCACACTACGCCCGGACGCACGGCATCCCGTATCTCGGCCTCTGCCTCGGTGCGCAGATCCTCTCCATCGAGTTCGCGCGGAGCATGCTCGGGGATCCGGAGCTCACGAGCGAGGAGTTCGACGAGAAGGGGAAGCTGCCGCGGTCCAAGTATGTGGTGCACTTTCTCCCGGGACAGCATGCGGGCCGCGCGAAGGGGGGGACCCTGCGTCTCGGTGCCTACCAGTGCACCTTAAAGAAGGGGACGAAGGCTTACGAAGCCTATGGCACAAAGGAAATTTCCGAGCGCCACCGCCACCGCTACGAGTTCAACAATGCGCTCCGCAAGCATCTGGAGGCGAAGGGACTCGTGGTCTCGGGTGAGTGGCCCGAGGCGAACATCATGGAGATCATCGAGGTGGAGGGGCATCCCTTCATGCTCGGCAGTCAGTTCCATCCGGAGTTCAAGAGCCGGCCGCACCGGCCACATCCCCTCTTCGCCGCCTTCATGAAAGCGGCCGTGAAGAAGTAGCGCCCTCACCACCAGACCTTCTTCAGCCCCAGCAGATAGCCGGTGACGTTTGTCAGGAAGTGGAGGAGGGGGGTGAGGAGCAGGAGGATGAGGATGCGCGGGAGGTCCAGGAGGATGAACGGGCTCAGGAAGAGGAGCGCCCCAATCACGAAGTCCACTTGGTCCAGAGGGAACCAAGGGGCCCCCTCGGGCAGGCGGATGCGCCGCTTGAAGAAGGATTTCATGAGATCGCCCATGGCGGCTCCGAGGCCGAAGAACAGCGCGAAGAACCACGGATTCACGAGCGTGTAATCGAGGAGGCGCAGCGATTCGAAGATCCCCTGTTCCTGGAGGAGACGCTGCAGCCAGAGCATCCCGACTGCGCCGATGTAGGCGCTATAGATGCCGCGGTAGGTCTTGTGTGCCCCGAAGAGACGCGCGCTGATTGGAGTGCCCCCCGGCAATCTCATCGCCCCCGCGAAAACGGGACACATGTTGGCGATGTATGCGGGGAGGAAGAAGTACAGGGCCGAGAGGACTAGAGCAGACATCGGATGTTTCTGAAGAGGATGAAGCAGACGACGGTGTTGTAGAGAGAGAAAACGAGGAGGAAGGCAGGCACCGTCGCGAGGCCGAAGTAGTAATCGACGAAGAAGAGGATGTAGAAGAGGAAGCGACTGCGGATGACCGTCTTCACGGGTTTCCCACGCAGGTGGTTCAGGAAGACGAGGAACGGCACCATGATCAGGTACGTCGAGAGGTACCATGCCCCCCAGAGGATGGGGATGGAACCGGTGGTGAGGAAGGCGAGCGTGATGACGACGAGACTGGCCTGATCCGCGCTGAAATCCATGAATGCGCCGTTCTTCGAGACGCGTTGTTGGTAGCGTGCGAGGGAGCCATCGAATCCATCAAGGATGGCGTGCCCCACGAGGAACGCGCAGGCAAGCCCCACATGTCGTGATACGACGATGGCGCACCCGATGGCGCAGCTGAAGGAGAGCAGACTCAGTGCGTCCGCGGTGAGTCCCAAGCGATCGAGTACGAAGAGCAGGGGCGTGAGCATTCGCGTCTTCCAGTGGGAGAACTGTCCCAATATCTCCTCCCGCTTCTCCCCGAAGACATTGGAGTACGCTTCCATATACTCCGTACACTATACCAAGCTGTGGAGCGAGGCATCCACATTCCGTCGGAGAGATGGCTTCTCTCCGTGTTTGGATGGGGTAGAATGCCGTCACATGGACCTCCATCAGAAGCTTCTCGGGGTCACCTTCCGAAACCCCACCGTCCTCGCCTCGGGCATCTGGGGGATTACGGCAGCGAGCTGGAGGAGGGTCGCCGCACATGGGGCCGGGGCCGTCACGACGAAGTCCCTCTGGCTCAAGGAGCACAAGGGGCATCCGAATCCGACAGTTATTTCCACGGAGCACTGGACGCTCAATGCCGTGGGGGTGCCGGATGCGGGGGTGGAGAAGGCGCGCGAGGAGATCGGGGAGTACAACAGGGACAAGCCCGTTCCGCTCATCGCGAACATCATTGCGGATTCCGTGGGGAACTATCAGAAGACGGCAGCTGCGATCATGAAGCTGCAGCCCGACTTCCTCGAAGTGAACATCAGCTGCCCGAATGTGGAGGACGAGTTCGGCAAGCCCTTTGCCTGCAGCGCGACGGATGCCGCGGCCGTCACGCGGGCGGTGAAGGAAGTGAGCGGGAAGATACCCGTCTTCATCAAGCTCTCGCCGAATGTGGATGACATCGGCCTGATCGCCGCCTCGTGCGCGGAGGCGGGAGCGGACGGCTTCACAGTCATCAATACGGTCGGCCCGGGCATGGCGATTGATTTGCGGAGCCGCATGCCGATCCTCGCGAACAAAGTCGGCGGCCTGTCGGGACCGGCCATCAAGCCGATCGCCGTCAAATGCATCGCGGATGTCTACCGCGCGACGGAAGGGGAGAAACCGATCATCGGCACGGGCGGCGTTCTGACGGGGGAGGATGCCATCGAGCTCCTCCTCGCCGGTGCGAGTCTCATCGGTATCGGGACGGCGGTGGCATACCGCGGAGCGGATGTCTTCCGGCTCGTGTGCGAGGAGATGAAGACGTGGTGCGATCAGGAGGGTGTGAAGAAGCTTTCCGAGCTCATCGGCGGTATGCACCGCGAGCTTGCGAAGCATTCCAAGAAGTGACTCCCCATGAAAATTCCCCTGCAAACACGGCTCCCCAAGACGTATCCGGTCGCGACGGTGAGGCGGGAGACGACCATGGTGCAGACGTTCACGTTCGCGGTGTCCCTTGGCGCGAAGCCCGGGCAGTTTGTCATGCTCTGGCTGCCGGGCGTTGATGAGATTCCCATGAGCATCGCTCTCGACGATGGCAAGCATCTGCAAGTCACGTTTTTCGCGGTCGGCGATATGACGCAGAAACTTGCTGCCTTGAAGAAGGGCGATCTCGTGGGGCTGCGTGGTCCCTTCGGGACGCACTACGAGTGGAAGCCGAAGCAGCGGATCGCGCTCGTGGCGGGCGGCTACGGTGCGGCGCCGATGTTCTTCGCTGCGAAGGAAGCTGCAAAGGATGGTTGCACGCTGGATGTCTTCCTCGGAGCACGGTCCAAGGAGCACCTCCTCTATCAGAAGGAATTCGCGCGGCTGCCGCGCACCACCGTGCACGTCGCCACCGATGACGGATCAGAGGGATTCAAAGGCACGAATGTCGCTCTCCTCAAGCAGGTGCTCGCGACGAAGAAACATTCAGCCAAGAAGCCTGCTTTCCATCAGATCTTCGCCTGCGGCCCGGAGCGAATGCTCGTGGCGGTCTCCGACCTCTCCTTCCATGAGCAGATCCCGAGCCAGCTCTCCCTCGAGCGGTACATGAAGTGCGGTTTTGGTCTCTGCGGGAACTGCGTGGTGGACCCCCTCGGTATTCGCCTCTGCACGGACGGGCCGGTGGTCCGGAATGATCTCTGTCGGAAGATCATGGAGTTCGGCAAGTGTCACCGCGATGCGTTGGGAAGAAAACATGCGTTTTAGTCCCCTCATAAAGGAGAGGAAAATCAAGGGAAATTAGCACTCACCTCTTGAGAGTGCCAATCCTTTCTGCTATTCTCGTTTTCCTTTATTCTTTCCCTCTCTTCCCATGATCGGTGGTGGTAAAGGTGGCTGTGGCGGATGCTGCGGCTACACCGGAGGCGGCGGGTGCTGTGGCTGCTAAAAAAGCAGGCAGAACCCCTCCTCCTTCCAAGGGAGACGGCTCTTCCTAACGGGAGCCGTTTTTCTTCAGCATTCCGTCAGATGCGGACGTTCATCCAGAGGACCCAGTGCTTCACGGGCGGCAGCGTGCGCGCGGGTTCCTGCTTCCTTCCTTTTCCCCTCCGCACTCGCACGATGCGTTCTCCTTCAGCATGGCGCGATGCGTAGACAGCGTGAAAACCGAAGCCGATGAGGAAGAAGAGTGCTCCGAGAACGAGGCGCGCGAGGAGGTCTTCCTGTGCCCCGCTCGTCGTGAAGAGGAAGCCCTGCCGGAGGGTGGCTCCCGCCGGCGCAGCTGCATGGAGGTTGATGGATCCCTGTCCGGAAAGGGGAGAGACTTGTGCCGCGGCCAAACCGCTCATCGTGGAGGTGACGAGGAGCATTCCCGCGATCACGAAGACATTGCAGACGATGCGGTGGAGTGGGTGGGTGTTTGACATATCTGCTTAATATTATATAACATCTAATAGAGTATTTCAAGGTCTTCCCGCTATACTGCGCCAGTTCTTTCATTACACGGCCCTGTCGTCTAACGGTTAGGACGCCAGATTTTCAATCTGGTAACGCGGGTTCGATTCCCGCCAGGGCTGCCACTCGACTCGCACTTTCAGCGCTCGCTCGCCGTTCAGGCCCTGAGGGCCGTCAGGCCCGAATGGGTGGTCTCCGCCGCTTCGCGGCTCCGACCATCTTTTATTGAAAAAGTAGAGTGCCCCGAGCGAGGATGCTGAGCTTGCCGAGGCAGACGAGCCGAGGGGCTATACTATACTCATGCCCTATTACTTTTATTTTGCGCGATGCTCCGATGGCTCTCTGTACAGCGGATCTTGCGTCGACCTCAAGTCAAGAGAGACACGGCATAACGAAGGCAAGGGTGCTAAGTACACTCGATCTCGAAGACCAGTGAAGATCATCTATCACGAGGACTTCAAAACTCTTGTTGAAGCGCGTAGACGCGAATCTCAGGTAAAGAAGTGGAGTAAAATAAAGAAGGAATATCTTGCTGTAGGTAATCACCAGAAGGATGGATGATCCTATCATTCCCTCAATCACTAAGTTTTGAATTCGCACGCCTCGGACTGCCGCTCTAAAACTCAACTGTTTTTCTTGCATGCCTCGGCAATGTGCTGCGCAGCAGCGCATACCTCCTCTTCGGTGTTGGTGAGCCCGAACGAGGCGCGCGCCGCACCCTCCTCACCGATCCAGCTCATAAAGACTCTTTCCCGCAGGGATTCGACGACATCTCTCCCGTCGGTTCCGAGGAAACGGATGCTCTGGATGAAGGGTGACTCGGGGAAGGGACACCGCGGGAGGACAATGCGCGTACCTCCCCGTCGGCACTGTCCCTGCAGCTCTTGCCGGAACAGCTTTTTCAATCTGGCCCGATGAGCGCAAGTGTAACCCGGCAAGATGTTTTCTTGTTGGATGAGGGTGTTCTGTGCGGCGAGGTACCCTGCTGCATCTGCGCAGTCCAGATGATCCCGGACATTGGGATGGATACCGAAGCAAGGATCAAACATCCCATCCAGTACCACAGCCTTCTCCGGCGTGAGGTATCCTTGCTCAATAGTATTCTTGATGTGACGAGCTATGCCTCCGAGCTCACTGCAGGTACGGGTATTGCCGGGCCCGCTCCTCACATAATCGATGTTCTGTCGGTCTCGCAAATACAGGAGGCCCAGTACATCGCTGTGTTCCGTCTTGTGCGGAGAGACGATGTACGCGTTGCAATCGATACCCTCCTCGTCATTTTCGTCGTGTTTGAAGCGGAACCGGAAACCCGGGACAGTGCCTTCTGCCTGAGCTCCGTCAATGAGGATGAAAGGCTGCCTGAGATCGATATGTCCATGCCCTAATTTTTTGAATGTCTCCCGGATGTAGTCACAGATTTCCCTGATGGGGAGGATCGCTCCGGTCTCACGGAGCACATGAGGAAGGACAATGAGGCCGATGGTACGTGCTCCCCAATAGCTTGGCAGGCACTCGTCGATTTGCTGTTTGATCTGATCGAGGTCTTTCCCTTTTACGGAGAACATGCCGAATTCTCCTCTCCCGAGCCTCGTTTCCAACGGATCGTAGTTCTGACCGCGACGAGCGAAGTAGGTGGGCCAGGAGGAGAAGCGGTCCCTCCTGTCTGCATTCCCCGGGTCATCATTGAGGAGAAGGTGAAGGAGGATGGAGATATGGACATCGTCGGTGAAGAGGATTTCCCGTTGAATGTCCCCCGTGGTGAGGATGCCCGAAATCAGCGCGGCGATACGCGCGGCCTCGGTGGTGTTCCGGCAGAGGACGACCTGGTGTGGCTTGAGGTCCATGCGGGCTGCCACCTGCTCGCGGACATGCTGGAGGAACTGAAGTCGGACTTTTCTGTTCATCGGTTGCATCGCCCCTTTTCGCTCGAAGAGATGATATATCCGTTCCGCATAGCGCTTTGCCTCTGGGAAGGGTGGCGCGTGTGAAGCACTGTTGAGATGTAGAGCGGGGAGCTTTCCCGTGCAGTACTGTTCGTATGCTTCCGGATCGAAGAAAAAGCTGCTCCCGAAGTTGAGGAGACGGTCGAGTTCCTGGACGACGCCGAGAATCGCAAATCGCACCTCGTCTTCCTCGCCTTTCGCTTGATCAATTTCCAGATCGTACCAGTGGTCTCTCTCCGTGAGGCGGACATGCTCCTCGCGCGTCGTGGAGAGCGGGGGAACATGGAGCTCTGGCAGCTTGATCTGTTGCAGCTCCATTCTTTGCTCAAGTTTTTCCAGTAGTAGTTGGCCGAGGCCCAATCTGCCCATAAGGAAGGTAGTATGCGACCAATTGGCGCATATGTATACCAATCGTCGCTTTATGAATATTTTGAAGAAAATTGACGATATGGTGCAAAGAATGGATAATCTCCTACTTTCCGCAACGCCGTTTGGAGATCTCCCGCACCCAGCTCCGGTCTGTCGATGACGCACTGGCGGAGGCCTTCACGCGTTGCCGGGATGGGATCGACCCGAATGAGCCTCTCGCGCCGAAATGCGGATACATGGAGGAGTTGCAGCGCGTGCGGCGGAAACTCGGACAGGTTCTCGCATCAGCAGCAACAGAGAGTATTCCTTCAGAGGATCTCGAAAGGGCCATCCATTCCCTCGGGCTTTCCGCGCAGACGGTGGAGGCGATCCGTGTGGCATGTTGCGGACATTGCGCAGAAGCACTCTGTCTCTCCGATGCAGATGCGCGGCACTTCGATCAGGAGCAGGGGAGACAAACACTTCATCGTCTCTATGAGGGGGATCCATGG
>JAQUNQ010000023.1 GCA_028717505.1 Candidatus Peribacteraceae bacterium | reverse complement strand
TTCACGGAGAGAGGGCTGAAGGATGCGCACGTTGCTCGTCGCAATGTTCTCGCATGGATGGAGAGAGGGGGAGGTGCTGTATTTGCGGGGGATATTGAAGAAGGCCGTCCTGTTTCGGATGCGACACCGGAGAACATCGCAGAGTTTGAGCGGCGCTTTCGAGATGCGATGAACAACGACCTCAATACGCCAGAGGCGTTGGCTGCTGTATTTGATTGTATTCACTTCATGAATAAGCACGCCCTGCCTGCCGGCGCGGTAAGTGAGGCGTTGACCGGTTTCATTCGCGTCATTCGTCTCGCCTTCGGCTGCTTCGAGCCGGAGGAGGCAGACATTCCCGCCGATGTCCTGAAGCTCTGCGAGGCGCGCACCGTCGCCCGGGCGCGCAAAGACTTCAAAGAGTCCGATCGCCTGCGCGAGGCGATTCACGCGAAGGGGTACGAGGTTCGCGACCTTCCGGAGGGGCAAAAACTCCAAAAAATGTAAGTTTTTCTGCACAGCTTGTGCAGGTTTCTTTCTGCATAAGAGATTTTTCAACAATATTCTGACAATTCTTCAACATAAAATACCGGCTCATTTAAGCCGTAATATCCATGGCTTGTACTCAATATTTGTCCGAGGGGTGCTGTATGTTTGCGTAAATCGTCAATTCAAACTTATCTTCACATGCGCACGCGCGCGTAACACGGGGCGAATTTGCCCGTTTCCTTCTGTGCATGGATCCATGCGAGGCCTTGCGTCCTTTGTACCGTTTCCGTAGCATCCTCGCTGATCTGCCTTCCGGTGGTACCGGAATGCATGATCCGTGTACACGCCCTTTGACAACTCGGCACCTTGCCTTTCCTTTCTGAGTAGAAAGGAATGACAGGCTTCACACTCCACCGCCACTCCGACCTTCGGAGGGGCGAGAGAGTCGTGCACGCGTTCAGCGTGCATTCTGCAGCAGGTGAACTTTCCGATACTCGTGACACCTCTTTATATATAAGGAGAGGGACAGCGCCCCAAGAGGCGCCCTCCATTCTCACCACACAAGAGTTCGGAGAGGTGGGCAGGATGCACTCCACATTTGCATCAACCTTTTTGTTTCTCACTTCGTTTTATTTCTTCTTACTCCATATACCCCATGGATATTTCCCGCTTTAAGAAAGTCCTCGCGGGGATGTCTGTCGCAGCCATCATGCTGACGGAGTCCAGTGCCGTCTTCGCTGCGTACAGTGATGTCCCCTCGGGCGTGTGGTACGGAGAGGCCGTCCAGGCATTCACTGATCTGGGCTACCTCGACGCCGCACAATCGCGCTTCCGCGGTGGCGATCCCGCCAACCGCGCGGAGTTCGTAAAGCTCGTCGTTATGCTGAACGGCGGGCTCCTGTCCACTCCCCCAGCAGTTCCCAGCTTTAACGACGTGCCGACCGGCGCGTGGTACTACAGCTACATGGAGGAAGCTGCGAAGGAGGGATGGGTTCGTGGTGACGGCGACTGCTACGGCTCCAAGCCGTGCTACGCACGACCCAGCGCGAATATCAATCGCGCAGAGTCTGCCGCTCTCATCGTCCGCTCCTTCGGCCTCGAGTCGACGGGTGCGGCTGCACAGTTCGTTGATAACCCGTCCGGTCAGTGGTACACGGATGCTATCCAGACTGCCGCTGATCACTGCGTCCTGCAGGGTGATGACTCTACGGGCCGCGTCCGTCCGGGCGACAACATGAACCGCGCAGAAATGGTGGTCATGCTCCACCGTGTGGATCAGGGTCTGACCTACGGCGTCGATTGCGGCGTCGAAGAGGCAGCCAAACCTACGGTGAAGAGCGTTGTTGCGACATCTGCCACCACGGCAGAAGTCGAATTCACCACTGCCATGGACAAGACCTCCGCGGAGACGGTGGCCAACTACAAAGTGGTCCTCGGCTCCAAGACGCTCGTCGTGAGCGCTGCCAAACTCATCACCAGCGATACGGTGGAACTCACTTTTACTGAGGCCATGTCGCCGAGTGATGATTACACGCTCACCGTCACGGATGTGATGACGACGGGCAACAAGGAAGTCTCTGCATCCAAGCAGTTCAAGGGGTACACCGCGCTCGTCAAGGGCGATGGTGAGCTCGAGATCTCCGTTTCCGCCAGCAATCCCCGCGGCGACACCCTCCCAAGGGGTGCTGTCGGCGTCGTGATGCTCTCCACGGACTTCACCGCGTCCTGCAAGGACAAGGTGGAAGTGGAGACCGTCACGGTCCTCCACGAGGGCTTCGGTGCTGAGACGGACATCGATGGCGTCTACGCCACGGTGGATGGCGCTCGCGTGACCCGCAAGCGCACGATCGACTCTCAGGACCAGACCAGCGAGCTCCGCTTCTCCTCTCCTCTCGTCATTGACCCGTGTGAGACGGTGACGGTGGATATCGTTGCGGATCTCTCCTCCACGGCGACGATCTCCGCTGAGCACAACCTCGTGGTTGAGCTGCCTTCCGACGTCGCGAGCAATGCCCAGTCCGTCACGGGGAACTTCCCGCTGCGCGGGGAGACCTTCCGTGTCGCCGCTGTGACGAGTGGAATCATCACGGTGGATTACCGCACGGTGAACCCCAGCGAGGTGCAGGTGGGTGACAAGGCTGTGGGCGTCGGCAAGTTCGAATTGCAGGCCAACTCCACGGAAGACCAGACGATCTACTCCGTTACACTGGAGCAGAACAGTTCGGCTTCTGACGGAGACTTCACCAACATTGCCATTCGTCGCTCGGATGGCACGGTGCTCACCAACACGGTCGCAGCGTCCGTCGGTGACTTCGTGACGTTGGTGTTCGACCCGCCGTTCACCATCCTCGAGGGTGACAAGATCACGTTGGAGGTCATCGCCGACATTGAAGGCGGTGCCGACAATGGGATTATCATGCACTTCGAGGAGACCTCTGACCTCTTCGCCGTCGGCTCCCTCTACGGGTACGGCGTGAATGGTCAGCTCTACGGTTCGCAGGTGTCCATCCCGGACGATGACGCCTCGACCGTGACGATCGATGCCGGACAGTTCACGCTCGGCATCAATGGTCCTGCAACACAGGAATTCACGAATGATGACAACGATGCAGTACTCGCCAACATCGAGTTCACAACGGGTGGCGAGGACATCGATGTCAAGCAACTCTTCATCGCGATTCTCGGTCAGACCTCCACGGGCGCGTACATGTGCTCAAACGGTGGTGCTTCTACGGCGGCTTGCGCCTCCACTGCCGGAACGGATGACCAGATCAATGAGATGATGGAGGGTGTGGAAATTCGCAATAAGACCACTGGCCGCACGATCTCGGGCGTCCGTCTGACGGGCTCCACGGACAGCGGCGAGGGGGCGACGACCAAGGGTCGCTACCAGGTCTACCGCTTCGATGACTTCGTCGTGAAGGGTGATGAGACATGGGAGTTCCGCGTGGACTTCATCTCCAACGCCGCTCCGGCGCACCCCAGAAGCGGGGACAAGTTCCGTGCCATGATCTGCGGTGAGCCGACGCACATCCTGAGTGCCGGTTCCCTCATCGCGAACACCACGGGATGTGACTTTGGCACCGTCATCGCTGGTGGAACAGCGAGCGCGAACACCTCCTACCAGATGCAGGTGGAAGGCATCTCCACGGGAGACAAAGTGGGTGACGTCCGCCCGCGCGGCAACATCGCCGGCAATTTCCAGAACATTGCCAACGCGTCGCTTGCCATTTCGGTGAAGGGTCTCGTCGCCACAGATGCCGCTGTGGAGAACTCCAAGAACGTCAATCTCTTGCGCTTCGAGGGACGCGCCGGCGCTGCGGAGGATGTCCTTCTCACGAAGCTGGTCTTCGAGGCTGCGGGAGCGGGGAACCTGCTCAACGCGAGCAACTACGCCCTCTGGGTGGACACCGACGGTGATGGCACCGTGGATACTCCTCTCGAGGATGGTGTAGCTTCGCAGACGAACCAGGTGACCTTCGCGGAGCTTGCAGGCGGCGGCTATGTCCTGCCTGCGGAGAAGACGGTGGCCTTCGAGGTGCACGGCGATATCGCCTCCTCGCTCGCCTCCGCGACTCTCCAAGTTCGCTTCGATACGGGTGCGACCTACCTCGAAGCTGAACAGGTCGATGATGGAGCAAGCCTGTCGGGCCTCAAGCTCAACGGCACCTGCTCCACGACGTGTGACATCACGGTGACGACAACTGATTCCACCGTCTTCACACTTGCGAGCCAGGGTGATCTCTTCGTCATTAAGGACACATCGCCTCTCCGCCAGCGCCAGATCCTCGCCGGAGCGCTCTCTGAGCCTCTCCTCCGCGTGCAGTTCCATGCGGTGAACGAGGATATCGACGTGACGGATCTCCAGTTCAACTCTTCGGGCGCCACCGCCACCTCCGGTGATTCGGTGGATACCCTCGAGCTGTACCTGGACGGCGCCACTACGCCGTTTGCCACGGCGAGTGACTGTGGAAGCGATGATGTGTTGCACACGAATATCGGTGCACCGAACTCGAGGACCAAGGCGTACTGCGCCAAGATGGATAGCCAGCAATTGGTGATTCCAAAGGGCGGAGACGTGGATGTCCTCGTCCGCGCACGCGTAAAGGATGATGCGCACGGCGGCACCAGCAACGAAGTCTTCGCGCTCTTCATTGACCACCAGGCAGTTTCCAATGATGCCACCGGTTCCGGAGCCGTCCGCGGTCGCGAGTCGAGCAACAACCTCATCGCGAACGATGGTGATACGGCGGCTAATGGTAAGGTCTTCATTGGTGTCAGTGCCGCGGCAGCCGCAAACGTGGACAACGTGATCGGCACCTACAACGTGGTTGTTGGTTCGAAGATCACCTCCATCGCCAACGGCATGGCCGCCACCGGCGGTATGCCGACAGGCACGTCCGACATTGCGAAGTTCTCCTTCACCGCTGCGACGAACACGAACTCACAGAACAGCACGAACAATGCCGTTCTGTCCGGCGTGGTCTTCGCGGTGAATGCGACGAACGTCAACATGAGTACGACGGCCTTCAAGCTGTACAACACGGCCGCGTCCACGACGACTTCTGCCTGCACGTCTTACACGACAGCTGGCGTTGAGATCGTTGGTACGGCGAGCGGCACCTTCCTCGTGACCTGCCGCAACCTCATCACCTCGGGTGTGAGTACGACAATCTCCTCGGGTCAGACGGCGACCTTCGCCCTCCAGGCGAACATCACCAACCCGAACTCCGCCTCGACGGCAGGAGGATCGAGTACTCTCCAGGTACAGCTCCAGGACTTCAACGATGTCGCGAAGAAGACCTTCGGACAGGCGTCTGGTCAGAGCCGACTCCAGTGGAAGGATAGCGATGACGCTACAGCCAACTACTTCGACTGGATTGAATACCCGGATGCAGCAGTCAGCTCGATCACGCTTCGTGGTTAATTGCATTCCAACGATATGTAGGTTCCTTGCTTAGGAATCCAGAAACCCTCCCCCGCAAGGGGGAGGGTTTTTCGGAAAAGGCGTGAGGGGAAAACCGGTGGTTTTCCCCTCACGGACACCCCTTTCCCTTAGTGGTGCGGCTCCAGTCGGGCAGAGCCCGACTTCGCCGCGAATTATTAAGCAAGGACAGACGGAGCCTGTCTTCGGCACGGTTAACAAATAGCCCCGCGCATGCGGGGCTATTTTTGTACTCCTTTGTCCCTAGCCCAGGAGACGCCGCTTCATTCGGAGCAGTTGGTACGCCGTCGGGCGAAGAATGATCTGTTGCTCGGGGGGGTAGGTGAGGACTTCGCCGCCGAATTTCTCCTTGAACATGCTGACACCGTGCCAAGGATGATTGACATCTGCATCGGGAGGAGCCACTCCGAGGAGGTCATAGACGCGACAGCCGTGTGCCTTGCGGTGGCGCATCGCCGCCCATTGAAGCGCGTAAGGGGCCATAGAAGCCCTTTCAGCGTATTTTGACGCGCCGTAGTAGTAGATACCCTTTGTTCCCCAAACAACGCCCAGCAGGCCTGCAATAGGTTGCGGGGAAGCTGGCAGGGGGGCGAGGAGCAGGAAACTCCCCGGAAGCTCCCGCAGAAAGGCTCCATAGTGAACTTTCGGCAGGATTCCAAACTGGTCACGGCCGCCGGTTTCCTTCAGGAGGGCATAGAACGCATCGATATCCTGCGATGGCGCGACCCGGACGTCGTGTTTCTCCGCCACGGCGATGTTATAGCGTCCCTTGGGCTTCATCTTCTTGAGGATTTCAGTTTCGGATTGTGTGAGATTGATGAGGCGTGTGGCTTCAGGCTGTTCATGACGGGGCGAAGCGGCGAGCGGCCAGCGATGAGCGTTCAGCTTTATGGGAGGGGAGAGAAAGAGAGAAAGGCATCGCTCTTTCATTGCATCAAAAATGATGCCATCAAGAAGAGCCGCTGATAATCGCTCATCGCTCATCGCCAATCGCCCGAAAAGAGGGCCGCGCGGGATATTCCACGTCGAGAAACCGAAGGCTGTCCGATCAACGACAACGAGGGCGGAGGCGACGATCTGTGCCCCTTCGAGAAGGACATAGATCCTCGTTTCCCTTCCGAGGGCTTCCTGATAGGTCTTCCAGGAAAGTGCTTGCCAGAGAGATCCATCTGGATGGGCACGCACCCATGCGTCATATATCTGCAGGTCAGGGCCGGAAGAATATTGACGAACCTCCACGTTTTCCATCTTATCATACCACTCCGCGTGTCCAACGTGACGATGGTCTCGGCAGATCTGCTGCCAGTTTTTGCTCAAGTAAGTGCTTCGCGGTACAGGGGATATTCGGCACTGGTCTCTGCGTTGCTGTCCATCTCCTGTGGCAGCTAGAATGCATCCTCACTTCCGTTATCTTTTATGCCCTATACCCTCCCCAAGCTCCCCTACGCCTCCGATGCCCTCGAGCCGCACTTCGATGCGCGGACCATGGAGATCCACCACGGCAAGCACCATCAGGCGTACTGCGACAACATCAACAAGGCGCTCGATGGCACGCCGTGGGCGGAGAAGTCCATCGAGGAGGTGATCATCCATCTCAACGACATTCCCGAGGACAAGCGCAAGGCCGTCCGGAATCATGGAGGCGGATACCTCAATCATTGCCTCTTCTGGCCCATGCTCTCGCCGAAGGGCGGGGGAGAACCCAAGGGGAAAGTCGCCAGAGTTATCGATACGTCCTTTAAGTCCTTCGCGGAGTTCCGAACGAAGTTCACGGATGCCGCAGTGAAGCACTTCGGGTCGGGTTGGGTCTGGCTCATTTCCGATCGTGGTACCCTCAGCATCCTGAGTCTCCCGAATCAGGATTCTCCGCTTACAATAGGGCTCAAGCCAATTCTCACGCTCGACGTTTGGGAACATGCCTACTACCTCAAGTACCAGAATCGGCGGGCGGAGTACGTCGAGGCGTTCTGGAATGTCGTGAACTGGGAAGAGGTGGAGAGGCATCTCTGAAGGGAGGTGCTTCCGAGAGGTTTTTTACGTCCAATCTTCGTTGACAGTGTGCCATGCGTCTTTAGAATGCCTGCGATTGCAGCAGTGACGATTGCGTAGTGAAGGCTGCACGCTTCTCCACCATCGCTCCTCTCGCTGGTTTCGAGTGGGCAGTGCGTGCGGATTTCCTTCCCTCTTCTCTCCATGTCCACGAAGAAGAAAGTTGTAAAAAAGACGGTTGCCAAGCATCCGGCGAAGAAGGTCGCCACACAGCGCAAAGTCGCGCCGAAGAAGGCGGCCCCCCCCCGGAGTCAGAAGAAGGTGGAAGCACCCAAGAAGCCGGTCATTGTTGCCAAGCGCTCCTACAAAATGCATGTGGAGGAGAAAATCCTTCCGCAGTTGGAAGCCAACGTCATCCCTTCCGGAGGGCGCATCCCTGCCGGATGCAAGGATCTCCCCTCACATCTCCAACCCAGGAAAGTGGAGGATGGGCGCGTGTATGTCTCGGAGGATGAGAGCGTTTCGATGGTGCTGCCGTCTCTCATTGAGATGCAGGTGGAGAGCTATCGCTGGTTTCTCACGGAGGGCGTCAAGGAACTCCTCGAGGAGGTCACACCTATCACAGATTTCTCGGGAAAGAAGATGGAGCTCCGGATCCTTGGACACACGTTCGATCCGCCGAAGTACGATCCGGAGACCTGCCGCCGCCGCAACCTCACGTACGAGGCGGCCATGAAGGGGCATGTGCAGCTCATCAACAAGGAAACGGGCGAGATCAAGGAACAGGATGTCTTCCTCGGGTCCATCCCACTGATGACCAATATCGGGACGTTCATCGTGGGGGGCATCGAGCGCGTCGTGGTGCACCAGCTTGTCCGTTCCCCGGGCGTCTTCTTCTCGAAGATGCCGGACTACCCGAAGTACCATGCCGCCAAGATCATCCCGAAGCGCGGTGTGTGGCTGGAGGTGGAGACGGATCGCCGCGGCATCATCACCTGCAAGATCGACCGCAAGCGCAAGATCCCCATTACGCAGCTCCTTCGGGTTTTCGGCTATGAGACGGACGAGAAGATTCTCGCTCTCTTCGGTGCTGTGACGAACAAGGAGCACGACTTCATCCTCTCGACGCTCGAGAAGGACTCCGTGCGCAATGTTGCCGAGGCGTACCAGAGCATCTACCGCAAGATCCGTCCGGGCGACTTGGCGACTCCCGAGAATGCCAAGCAGCTCATCGATTCCCTCTTCTTCGACTTCAAGAAGTACGACATGGGGCACATCGCCCGTTACAAGCTGAACCGCAGGTTCGGCTTCAAGACGCCGAGCGACGAGGAGCACCGCGTCTTCCAGGTGTCCGACTTCGTGGCGATCCTGAAAGAGCTCGTGAGTCTGAACAACGGCGAGGGCGTGCCGGACGACATTGACCACCTCGCGAACCGCCGCATCCGCTCCGTCGGGGAGCTGGTGCAGAACAAATACCGCGTGGGCCTCGTGCGCACGGAGCGCATCATCAAGGACCGCATGACGGTCCTCGACATGGAGACAGTGACGCCGACACAGCTCATTAACTGTCGTCCCATCACGGCGGCGATGCGGGAGTTCTTCGCAAGCTCTCAATTGTCGCAGTTCATGGACCAGACGAATCCTCTGGCCGAGCTCGCGCACAAGCGCCGGCTCTCCGCCATGGGCCCGGGCGGTCTCTCACGCGAGCGCGCGAGCTTCGATGTCCGCGACGTGCACCCGAGTCACTACGGCCGCATCTGTCCGATCGCGACGCCGGAAGGACCGAATATCGGTCTCGTGGTGCACCTGGCCTGCCTGGCGCGCGTGAATGCGTACGGCTTCCTCGAGACTCCCTATCGGGAGGTGAAGAATGAGGTGCCGCTCGATCCTGACAAGCTCGTCGGGCGCATGATTGGTGATGTCATCCGCGAGGATCGCAAGGTGCTGGTGAAGGAGGGGGAGGTGATCAAGACAAAAGAACTGGCGAAGAAAGTTGTTTCTCTCCTGAAGGCGGAGAAAGCGCAGATGGTGCCAGTGCGTCCCTACGTGACAGGCAAGACGATCTACATCGATGCGGAGCAGGAGCGTCACCTCACCATTTCGCAGGCACAGACGCACTTCTCCGCATTGAACGAGTTCCTGGAGACGCGGGTGTCCGCCCGCAAGGGGGGGGAGCCGATCCTCGCCGATGTCCGCGAGGTGACGCACGTCGACGTGACGACCAAGCAGATTCTCTCCGTCTCCACATCCCTCATTCCGTTCCTCGAACACGACGACAACACGCGTGCCTCCATGGGCACGAACATGCAACGCCAGGCTGTTCCGCTCATCCGCCCCGCGGCGCCGCTCGTCGGCACGGGCATGGAGGGACTCGCCGGGCGCGCGTCCGGGCAGGCGCTCCTCGCTGAGGAGGAGGGAGAGGTGGTGCTGGCGGATGCCACGCAGATCGCAGTGGTGTATCGCTCGGGACGCAAGCAGACGTACAACCTGCACTCCTTCACGCGCTCGAATCAGGGCACATGCTTCACCATGCGGCCACGGGTGCACTTCGGGGAGAAAGTGCGGCGCGGGACGGTGCTCGCGGACGGTTCTGCGGTGGAGCACGGGGAACTGGCGCTCGGCCAGAACCTCCTCGTCGCATACATGTCCTGGAAGGGCTACAACTACGAGGATGCTGTGATCATCTCCAGCCGCCTCGTGCAGGACGGCTACTTCGATTCCATCCACATCGAGTCCTACATCACCGATGTGCGCGACACGAAGCTCGGACCCGAAACCGTCACGCGCGACATCCCGAATGTCGGAGAGGCGAAGCTCAAGGACCTCGACGCGGATGGCATCGTCCGCATCGGTGCGACCGTGCATGAGGGCGATATCCTCGTTGGCAAGATCACGCCGAAGGGCGAGACGGAGCTGACCCCGGAGGAGCGCCTCCTGCAGGCGATCTTCGGTGACAAGGCGAAGGACGTGAAGGACAGCTCCCTGCGGCTGCCCGGCGGCGCCGGCGGCAAGGTGGTGGATGTGCACATCTTTGACCGTGCGGAGGGCGACGAGCTCCCGACGGGCGTCATCAAGCAAATCAAGGTCTTCGTGGCGCAGACGCGCAAGATGCAGGTGGGAGACAAGATGGCGGGGCGTCACGGGAACAAAGGTGTCGTCTCCCGCATCGTGCCGGAGGAGGACATGCCGTTCCTCGAGGATGGAACGCCGGTGGACATCATCCTGAATCCCCTTGGCGTCACTTCTCGTATGAACATCGGACAGGTCCTCGAGACGCACCTTGGGTGGGCCTGCGACAGGCTTGGCATCAAAGTGGCTACGCCGGCGCTCAACGGCATCACGGTCCAGCAAATCGAGGAATTCCTGAAGGCGGCGGGTCTCCCGTCGGATGGCAAGGTACAGCTCTTCGACGGGCGCACCGGCGAGCCCTTCGCTCACAAGACGACGGTGGGCATGGTGTACATGCTGAAGCTCCTGCACCTCGTTGAGGACAAGATCCACGCGCGCAGCGTGGGCCCGTACTCGCTCGTCACGCAGCAACCGCTCGGTGGCAAAGCGCAGCACGGAGGCCAGCGCTTCGGGGAAATGGAGGTGTGGGCGCTCGAAGCCTACGGCGCGGCGTACACGCTGCAGGAGATGCTCACGATCAAGTCTGATGATGTCATTGGTCGCTCCAAGGCCTACGAGTCCATCGTCAAGGGCGAGCCGATCCGCCGGCCATCCATTCCGGAGTCCTTCAATGTCTTGGTGAAAGAATTACAGGCGCTCGGGCTCAAGGTGGACCTCCTGAAGTTCAAGGATGAAGTGAAGGCCGAGGAGCGCGTCACGGCGGAGGAGAGGGAGGTGGAACAGGTGGAGCTCCGCTCGCGTGTGGAGGCGGAGGAGGAGGCGGAGGAAATCATCGAGTCTACCGAGAAAATCTCTGAGCTCGAGGAAGTGGGAGCGGCGGAAACCTCAGAGGAGGTGACGGCCGGTATTGAGGAAGGGGAGTCTGTGGAGGCATCCGGCGTCACAGCGAAAGAGGAAATGAAGGAATCCGTGAGCGAGGAATCGATGAACGATGCGTAAGCGCGATCGATGAAAATGAAAGTGGGGACGGTTGCCGCGAGGCGCCGTCCTTTTTGTTTGTTGTTTTGTTTTTACCTCATCCCCTATCCTCCTCTCCGAACCCGCCCACTTGCCCCCCCGGAGAGGGGCTGGGGGTGAGGTCAAATAAACACCCAAAACCCCCTTCTGTTTCACAGGTTCATGGAACCGGCGGAGAGATCTATATGAAGCCAAAAAGTCGATGATGATCACGGGGCGATTATGCAGGAGGTCTTTTGGACATTCGGCTCTTTCCCGAAGCTGTGCATCCTTTATTTCTTCCCCCATTTTCTATGTTCAACGTGAATCGTGTCACGCTCCTCGGGAACGCCACGCGCGATCCCGATGCACTGGCCACCAAGGCCGGAAAACCCCTGAGCATCATCGGCCTCGCCACGAACCACTCGTGGAAGGATGCCAAGGGTGAGCGCAAGAGCGAGCCGGAATTTCACAAGCTAGTCTGCTGGGGCGCACTCGCGTCCTTCGCAGCCGACCGCATCAGGAAAGGCGTCCCGCTCTACGTGGAAGGTCGCCTGCACACCGGTCACTGGGAAGACAAAGACGGCGACGAGCAGAGCCGCACGGAGATCATCGTCGACCGGCTGGTGCTGCTTTCATCAAAGAAGGCGGGCGAGGCTGATGCCGCAGAAGGAGAGCGTGAGGAGGAGGGAAGTGCTGCGTGAGCGAGAAAGCCAGAGTGCCGGAGAAATCGGCTCGTCCGGTTTCTCCGGTTTCTTGCTTGGTATGTTCCTCCAGTCATCCTTATGATGTGTGTACTTCCTCTCCAGCATGAAGTCCGTGAACAAAGTTACCCTCCTCGGCAATGTCACGCGCGATCCCGAGCTCAAGGCGACGGCGAACGGGCAGTCAATATGCACCTTCGGCCTCGCGACGAACCGCGTATGGAAGGATCCAAATGGCGTGAAGCAGAGCCTGCCCGAGTACCATAACATCGTTGCATGGGGCGGACTCGCGGAGTTCTGCAATCAGTACGTGAAGAAGAGCAAGCCCCTCTACATCGAGGGGTACCTGAAGACGAGGAGCTGGGATGGCCCCGAGGGATCCAAGATTTTTCGCACGGAAATCGTGGCGGAAAACGTGATTCTCCTGGGGGCGCGGGAAGCTGTGGAAACAGATATCTCTGGCCCCGGAGATACTCCCAAAACGGAGGAGGAGACAGGGGACTCATGAGGCATCTCTTGTCGAGTTCTCTCAACATCGGGAATCCGGCGGTTCTCGCTTGATTTTCCTTGACTCGCCTTTCCCCCCAAGTACACTGCCTACGCTCTATGTTTCCTCGTGCCTACCCGTAGGATTCGTTCCGCGCTTTGCGCGGAGAGAGGATCGAATTCTGCGGGTGTGCATGGGCCACCCGCTGTTTTTTTATCCCGCATCTGCGGGATAAAAAACGCCCCGAGCAAAGTCGAGGGGTTTCCAAGGATACAGAATGGAGTGTGGCGGGGGATGTGCGCATCCGGCTCCTTCACAGCACCGGCAGCCGAAGGAATTATAATGAAAAATCACGTGCACAGCGTGTGAGCACGTCTTGCTCGCTCTCGTTCCCCCGCGCATGCGGGAGAGCACTGTGACACGTGAACAGCATAAGAAAAACGTTACTCATCGCATCACACGGATGCCTCGACTCTGTACTCCGACGAAGGACGTGGCCAGCTGCGAAAAGCCTCGGTGAGCCGCTAGGCAGGCGCTATCAACCGGGGATGTCCGAATGGGGAAACCCCATAAGAGTAATATCTTATGATCCGGCCTCACCTTTTGTTTCACGAATGGAAAGTGAAATTGATAATTGAAAATGGAAAATGAGACGAAAAATTTTCCATTGTCCATTTACCATTTTCCATTCGGCCGAAGCCGAAGGCGAGGCCGGAAGGTCACTCTGTGAACTGAAACATCTCAGTAACAGAGGAAGAGAAATCATATGAGATTCCCCGAGTAGTGGCGAGCGAAAGGGGAAAAGCCCAAACCCCGCACTTGCGGGGGGTTGTAGGACCCCACTATCCGATTGTCTCCTCTATAGGCGAACGACCCTGGAACGGGCGGCCAGAGAGGGTGAGAGCCCCGTAGACGAAATGGGGGAGCACGGTAGGGAGTTCCTGAGTAAGGTCGGACACGTGAAATCCGGCCCGAATCTGGGTGGACCACCATCCAAGGCTAAACAGGTACAGAGATCAATAGCGGATAGTACCGTGAGGGAAAGGTGAAAAGCACCCCGGAAGGGGGATGAAATAGTCTCTGAAATGTGATGCGTTCAAGGAATGGGAGTCCCGCATACGCGGGATGACCGTGTGCCTTTTGCATAATGAGCCAACGAGTTCGTTGTCAGTGGCTTTTGGTTAAGGCAGTCACTAGCCGGAGCCGGAGCGAAAGCGAGTCCGAATAGGGCGATTTTGTCGCTGGCACGAGACCCGAAACCGGGTGAGCTACCCATGGGCAGGGTGAAATCCCGCGAAAGCGGGATGGAGGCCCGAACCATTTAGTGTCGCAAGACTAAGGGATGACCTGTGGGTTGGAGTGAAAAGCTTATCGAACCCGGAGATAGCTGGTTCTCCTCGAAATGCCTTTAGGGGCAGCCTCGTCGCGCACGGCGGGGGGTAGAGATACTGTTTGGGTGCGGGGGTCTTCTCGACCTACCAAATCCTGACAAACTCCGAATACCCGCCTTTTGGCGACGGGAGTGAGACGGTGACGGCAAAGCGCCATCGTCGAAAGGGAAAGAGCCCAGACCATTTGCTTAGGTCCCCAATGATCGCTCAGTGGCTAAGGTGGTGCAGGTGCATGAACAACCAGGAGGTTGGCTTAGAAGCAGCCATCCTTTAAAGAAAGCGTAACAGCTCACTGGTCGATGCATTTGTGCGCCGAAAATTATCGGGGCGAAGCGATCAACCGAAGCAGTGGGTGTGCGGACCTTTCGGGGTCCGTACGCAGTAGAGGAGCGTTCCGTTCAGCAGTGAAGCGGCATCGTAAGGTGCCGTGGAGCGGACGGAAGCGAGAATGTTGGCATGAGTAACTACTAGGCAGGTGAAAACCCTGCCCGCCGAATCCCCAAGGTTTCCCACGCAACGGCAATCGGCGTGGGGTTAGTCGGTCCTAAGGCGAG
>JAQUNQ010000022.1 GCA_028717505.1 Candidatus Peribacteraceae bacterium | reverse complement strand
CTACCCGCGCAGTGGCTGGCGCGAGGAGGGAACCGAGAAGGGGACGACGGAAGAGGCACTCCAGAAACTCAGGGAGCGCGTGCGCGAGGAGACGCTCCCCAAGGAGGATGACGAGAACGCCTTCCCCTACTTCCTGCGCGGCAACGACCTCCTCCCCTCCTCCGATGTCCCGGGTCCCGTGGATCTCAACCCGTTCACCGAAGCCTCTTCCTCCGCCTCATGAAAACATGGTCCCGCCCCCTCCTCGGCCTTTTCCTTTCCTCTCTCATGCTCTCTGTGATGGTGGGAAGCGCCGGCGCGCAGAGCGAGGAAGACATTGGAAGCGCAAGTGACTGCCGGGCAACAGTGAATGCTGAGCTGGCAAAGGAGCAGCGCCTGTACCGCAGCGTCCTCTTCGGACATCTGGCCGCGGAGCAGGCGCTCCCGGGAGAGGTGCGCTATGACCAGGGGGGGAACACGTGGATCAAAGTGGCGGAGAACAAGTGGAAGTCCGTCGCAAAGGGTTTCTCGGAGACGGATTGGACCGATCCCCAGATGGATGATCAGGACGAAGTCGAGATACGACGGGGCATTTTCGAGACGCGCCGTGTCCTCACTTCCGAGCTCCTCCCCTACCTTACCCAGTCCTTCCGCGCCCTCCAGTGCCGCTCGGATGTGATCTGCGAAACAGTGCGAAACTCCGTGGGAATGACGGGGAAGGACCCGCAGGAAATCGAGTTGAATGTTCCCGGCTGCATCGGGGGAAAACGCAAAACCTACGCCTCCTGCCATCTCGCGGAGCAGAAGATGAAACTGGAGGCATCCGACGAGCTCACCTACTGCAGGAATATCGAGGAGGACATGCTCCAGCGCGAAATGGACCTCCTCAAGTTCGCCGTTGAGTATGACGCGGCCTCGCGCTCGCTCCTGCAGCTCGCGGGAAACTTCGATCTCTTCCTCCAGGAATTCCGCTGGCCCGTGATGCACTCGCTCCGACAGGCTACTGGCCTCATCGGGTCGCTCACGCGCATCCCCTGCTTCGCAGCCAGCTGCGATGAATCCCCCCTGCCCACTCCCGCCCCGTGATCTGTTCCCACTCCCGTCTCGGCCCCTCGCTCCTCCGCCTCTCTATGGTGGGATGCCTCCTGATCGCGGTCCTCTCCCTCAGAGGGGCCGCCGTCGCGCAAGGCGAGGAGGAGGCAGTGAACCCCTACACGGACGCCCCCTGCTCCCTCTTCGATGACTACTACGACAGCTTCCCTCTCACATCGGAAAATTTCGACGACTGGAAAAATCTCTATCACGAAACGGTGGCAAAAGTAGTCGAGGAGTACCTCCAGGGATTGGACAAATCGATCCGCTGCAGCGAGCCGACCTACGAGAAAGCGTACGAGCCGGGGACAGAGCTCAAGAATCTCGCGCAGAAGCTCCCCACCTGGAAGGACGACCCGAGCACGCTCAAGAGAACGGATATCGGCCTCGTCCTCCTCGAGTACCTGCGCTCCTACGAGTGCC
Organism: Candidatus Peribacteraceae bacterium; assembly: GCA_028717505.1. Lineage (GTDB taxonomy): Bacteria > Patescibacteriota > Gracilibacteria > Peribacterales > Peribacteraceae > JAQUNQ01. The sequence continues at coordinate 13,246 of JAQUNQ010000022.1, read as the reverse complement.
CCCTGCAGGAGCGCTATCACTTCCTCTCGCTGGAGTCCGCGGAGCTCCTCGAGAAGAAGGCAGGAAGCTCAGCAGGAAACACCTATCCCGAGGTCGGCTTCGAGATGAGCAGGGAGAGTCAGATCATCCTGGCGGAACTCACGACGGCGCGTACCACGCTCATGCGAACCCTCTCGGTGGTCGACGGCATCAACCGTCTCTTTCCCCTGAGCGCGGAGATGGAGTGCCTCGAGAAATCCTCTCTGGATATCCGCAATGCGGCCGCGCTCTCCGCCGAAACGAGCGCCTGCTTCCCGCGCGTCTGGAACGCCAAGGATCCCCTCCGTGACGCCAGCGAATGAGAATCCCCCTTGCTACTGTTGGCCTCCTCCCCCTCGCTCTGCTCCTCCTGCCAGTGATCGCCCACGGCGAATGCCCGAGCGGCGGGACAGCGAAGTACGGACTCTATGAGCAGGTACGCACCTTCACGGAGTACGAGCGCATGTCCGACCAGTCGGAGGGGGAGGTGAATGAATTCGTCGCGCGCATCCTCTCCGAAGGGGAGAAGCCCTACTCAGCCGATGACATCCAAACGGCCCTTGAGCAGATGCAGAATGAATTCTGCGTGAACCGCGAGACGACGATAGGAGGGTGTGGCCCGCTCTACGGAAGCATTCACACCTTCGCGAACCGCGTCGAGCGGACGCGCACGCTCGGACGCGAGCTCCTCCTCATCGCCTCGGGCTACGAGGTGGGGGTGGATGGCTACGTGGGACGCCCCGTGGATTTCCATGCCAAGCTCCCCGGTATCACGCGCCTCTGGGCGGGAATGACTGACCAGCTCTTCACGCCGCTGAAGAAGACCCGCATCCGCTCCATCCCTCTCTCGGGCAATCTCGAGGACTACATCTGCGGCAGCTCCGCCATCAATTTCCACATCGATACGCCCGAGAAATTCACCTGGGCCGTGTGGCGCTACCGGCTCGGGTTCAATGCCGTGAAGGAGGAGCCCGGCTCCTGTTCAGACGATGCGGGGAATTCCGAGCTCGGTCTCCTGAAGAAGCGCTGGTGCGATGTGGAGGAAGGTCTGCAAAATTACCTGGACCGGCTTCCACGCAACCTGGGGGACTTCGATCCTCCTCTCACACGAGGGGAGGTGGCCGTCTTCCCCGTTCTCCGCTTCAACGGCGGGAAGAATCCGGAGGAGGACCGCGGCGGCGGCTACGTGGCATGGGCGTGGGCGAAGAACGAGAATGGGAAAATCGTGAGAGATGCCGGCCTGCAGTGGGAGCTCCCCCTCTCCCCGCTCCTGCCTTCCCTCCTGAAAACTCCGACATCACAGGACTGCAATGCAGAAATGAAGGATGAAGGCTACTGCAAAATAGTCGGCGAGAAGAACATCCTCCCGGGCGGCCTCTATCCTGATCCGCCAAAGGAACCGGGCGTCGGAAAGGGAATCTGCGCTCTGCCCTTCGCCCAACGCGGCTATCTCTGCCGCGCGCAGGAGCTGGAGAACTGCGACGAAGAGGTGGAGAAAGATGAGCGCGAGGTCGCCCTCACCACCTGCAAACCGCAGCAGTACAAGACGATCACGGATTTCACCAAGTCCGGACCCGACATCTGCCGGCTCGGCTGGTGGCGTACCCCTGCGGAGGAGCCGCCTCCCGTCAAAGATACGGCGGATGAAGACCCTGATCTTCGGCCCGACGAATGCGGCATCTGCGCTGTGGATTTCTATTGCGGTGACTGCCCGGGCGGCGGATACGGGTTTACTTTCCCCAAAGACGAGAACGGCGTGATCAAAATCTGCATTTCCGCGAATGCCCCTCCTGCCATTATGCCTTATTTCCTCATCCATGAAATGATCCACGCGCAGCAGTACTGCCGGTATCCCATCGGCTTAAAACCGACGGATATCGCGGACACTGCAGAGAAATGCTGTGCCTACGAACATGAGGCATATCTCGCTGGAGGTATATCGATGGCCAATGACGGGATTTTCGATGCCTTCCCCATCTCCGTGGAGGACTACGCCAGTCTCGGACCGAATACGAGTTGCAGTGGCTTTGGGAAAAACATCTGCTCTTCCATTGAGATCCCGCGAGCCATCCGCACCTCCCTCGACAGAAAAATTGAAGAGAGGGCAGGCGAGCTGAACCCCAACGCACCTTCCTGCCCCGATCTCATCAATGATCTCGACACACTGGAGCCGCGCGTCGCCGCGATGAAGGAGTCGCTCAAGGACCCGTGCACGCCGGGGTGCCGGACACGCTACGAAAACACCATCGGCAACAACCTTTGCTACGCCGGCCAGTGCATCGAGCAGTCCATCGAGGAGTCGCGCATCATCCCGGGCCGCATGGCGGCGAACAGCGGCGACGAATCCTTCCCCTGGGACATGTGTGCAAAGGAGGACCCCGGCTACGGGAAACTCCTCGTCATCCCTGCTCACTCGCCGCCCCTCTTCCCCCCGTACAATCCCGCCCTGCTCATCGAGGCGCTGGACACCGCCCTCTGCCAGATCAACGGCTTCCCGGCACGCACACCGCCCGTCCTCTGCGGCTTCGACACGACGCGGCGCCTGAACACCCCCCTGCAGGATTATCTGAATACGGCAATCAGCCTCGGAAACCAGCCAATTGAGAACCTCATCCCCTCGCTCGGCCTCCAGCGCATGACCCAGAGCATCGCCACGCGCATCGGAACGGATCTCACGGCGCGGTACCTCGAGTGGGCCGGCCGCTCCATGGCGGATATCGCGCGCTCCGCCAATGTCCTTCTCCAGCAGATCAGCGACGTGAAATTCCCCGCCACCATGTGCCCGCGCGAGGCGGCCTCCACCGAGAACCTCTGCGAGCAACTCAAGGCCCCATGATACCCATGAAGCGTCCTCTCGCCTCTCTCCTCCTCGGCCTCTCCCTCCTCCAACCTCTCGGAGCGCTCGCTGCCCCGTCGGAGAACGCCATCTCGGATCAGTATGTGAAGCACGTCATCGAGCGGGTGAAGAAGGGAATCGATCATGCGAAGGAGGGGTCGGGGGAGGCTCCCGTCTCCATGCGCATCCCCTGGCTCATCAGCCTCGCTTCCACCTTCTTCGCCCTCATCGATACGGATCTGCGTCTCTCCGATCAGGAGCGCGACCTCCTCGCGAACTCCCCCTGCCTGCACTGGGACCTCTCGCTTCTGGAGCAGTGGATTGAGGAGGTGCGTCAGGAGCAGCGTGCCGCCTTTGAGCAGTCTTCGCTCATCGGCATCATGCGCTTCGCCTCCCTCTCGCGGTACCTCAACGCCCGCTTCAAGGCCATCCTCCTCGGAGGACGCGACCCCACCTACGTCGATAAGGGCGAAGGCATGCGCTACTACTTCGATCCCCCGCCGTACTGGTGCTGTACCGCGGAAGCAGTGGACGAGGAGGAGGGCACCGGCGAAGCAGGAACCTGCCAGAAAAAAGGAGATGATGATCAGGCGACGAAGTGTCTGCAGGAGAGGGGGACGATCTACAAGCGTCTCGCCGCCTGCAAGGATGCCGGCTGCACGGGACCCGGTTCCTCGGAAAGTGAACCGGAAAACTTCTGCCCCTTCGATTCCGACTACCTGCCTGCTACCTCCGTCGGGTACGGCTGCGACCTCTCCGTCCTCGGCAAGATCCAGGGGGAAGACAGCAAGTCCATCAAAGCAGAGTACAAGGCGCTCCAGAAGCTCGTCGAGAAGCGGGATGAATTCATCAATGGTATGAGACCCCTGAAGGAGAGCATTGAGACGATCGAGCGCACGCTCAATATCCCCCCATCGGATCTCACGGACTTCCAGGCGGGGTTGGAGAGCAGGCGCGCGCACAAGCGCCTCACTGGATGCCTGCCAGCCGGAAAGGAGCTGCCTGAAGGTCTCGCGGCAGTGGAGAAGCGCGGGCCTTTCTCCTTTACAAGGGACGAGCGCAAACTGCTGGGCCGCCTCTACGTCCTCTGGCGTGGATGGGGGAGCTCCCGCAAGTTCCCTGACTACCTCAAGACCTCCAAGGAATTCCCCGAAGGGTCCACGGAGCAGGAGCAGGCAAAGAGTCGCGAGCAGAGCCCCTTCGCCTTCCTCTACATGACCGCGCAGTACGCCATGCGGACCTACTTCCTCCGCTGGACGACGGAGCAGTCGGGCGACGAGAGCTTGAGTATCGCAAAGACCTCTGATGCACCGATGGAGATCCTCGAAGTCCTGAAGCCCCTGCGCAAGGAGATGTCCGCCATGGCGCAGACCACGAAGAGCCCCCGCTTCGGCTTCCGCGGTTTCGTCCGGAACTTCGCGTACTTCCTCCGACGCTCCTGCCTCTTCCGCCCCTGCAACGAGCAGCTGGAGACCATCCTGAAGATCGTCTTCGAGAATGCCTGCTTCCCCTACGCCGACGCCGATTCCATCTTCGAGGACTCGTTCTACGGAAAATGCGCAGATGCTGCCGGAGTATCCGGCCCCTGAGAAACCGGGAAAGGCAGAGCCCCCTTCCACTCTCTCTGGAAGGTGAATTGACTTTTCTCGCTTCTTCCGTACCCTTTTCTTACTCCCTTGGCCCAATCCTGCCAGGAGTCCTCTTCATACTCTTTTCAACCCTTCCTGTATGGCATCCTCTCTTTCTCTCGAGCTCTTTGCGCCGATTCTGGCGATCCTTGGGCTCCTCTACAGTCTCGTCTTCTGGAGGCACGTCACCCATGCCGGGAATGGCACGCCCGCCATGCAGAAAGTGGCCCATGCCATTTCCGTCGGCGCGCGCGCCTTCATCCGGCGCCAATACAAGACCATTACGATTCTTGCGCTCGTTGCAGGTCTCGCCATGATCGTGGCTTACGGCCTCACCGGAGCTCCGGGAGAGGGATGGAGACGTGGTCTCGAAGTGGGCATCTCCTTCCTCCTGGGCTCTCTCCTCTCCGGAATCGCAGGAGTGGTGAGCATGGTCGTGGCCACCAAGGCAAACCTGAAAACTGCGAGCGCCTCCCGCTCGGGAGTGAACGCGGCTCTGCAGATGGCTCTCCGCGCAGGAACGGTCTCGGCAATCGTCATCACGGCCCTCTCCCTCCTCGGCATCAGCGGGCTCTACCTCTTCTACCGCTTCGTCCTCCATGTGGATGTTGTGCAGATCCCCGCACTCATCGTGGGCTACGGCTTCGGGGCCAGCTTCGTCGCACTTTTTGCACAGCTGGGCGGCGGGATCTACACGAAGGCGGCGGATGTAGGTGCAGACCTCGTCGGAAAAATCGAAGCAGGCATCCCGGAGGATGATCCACGTAACCCCGCCGTCGTCGCAGATCTTGTGGGAGACAATGTGGGAGACTGCGCGGGTCGCGGTGCGGACCTCTTCGAATCGATCTCAGCGGAGAACATCGGGGCGATGGTGCTCGGCGTTGCGCTGTACTCCACGTTCGGACTGAAGGGCATCCTCTTCCCGCTCATCCTTCGCGCCCTCGGGCTCGTCGCCACGATCCTCGGCATCTACACGGTCAGCGTGAGGCGTGCGGAGGCCCCGATGAGTTCCATGATCCGCGGCTACTGGTTCACGACTGCTCTCACGACTCTTGCGCTCTTTGTCTGCTGCGCCCTCATGCTTTCCACCTTCAATCCGAGCTCGATCGGCCTAGCATTCCGCTCCTTCTTTGATCTGCAGAATTCCGCCCCCTGGTTCTTCTTCTGTGGAATCACAGGCATCCTCACGAGCGTGGCCTTCGTGTACATCACGGACTACTACACAGGAAAGCAGCACCGCCCGGTCCAGTCGATCGCACAGGCTTCGACGACCGGCCATGCGACGAACATCATTTCAGGAACGGCAATCGGCATGGAATCCACGGGCCTCACGGTGCTCACTGTGTGTGTCGCCCTCTTTGCCTCCTACTGGTTCGGCACTCAGACGGGTATCGGCGTGGCTGGCGGCCTCTACGGGACGGCTGTCGCCACCATGGGCATGCTCGCCATGGTCGGCTTCGTGCTCGCCATGGACATGTTCGGCCCGATCACCGATAACGCCGGCGGCATCGTGGAGATGAGCAAGGCACCGGAAGAGATGCGTGTCATCACGGACGAGCTCGACGCAACGGGCAATACGACGAAAGCCCTCACGAAGGGGTATGCCGTTGGTTCGGCTGCTCTCGCAGCCTTCCTGCTCTTCTCCGCCTTCTTGGAGGAGGCTCACCTCACCTCTGTCGACCTCGCGAAAGTTCCGGTATTCATCGGGGCCTTCCTCGGCGCAATGGTCGTCTTCTTCTTCACCTCCCTCACCATTCGCGCTGTCGGCCGCGCCGCAGGCGTGATCGTCGAGGAGGTGCGCAAGCAATTCCGCGAGAACAAGGGAATCATGGAGGGGAAGACAGAGCCGGATTACGCGGCAGCCGTGGACATCGCCACGAAGGGTGCCCTCAAGGAGATGATCCTCCCGGGCCTCGTGGCGGTGATTTCCCCGATCGCCGTGGGACTCCTCTTCAAAAAGCAGGGCATGGGTGCCGAAGCGGTCGCCGGTCTCCTCATGGTCGGCACCATCACCGGCGTGATTCTCGCTGCCTATCTCAACAATGCTGGAGGCGCCTGGGACAACGCGAAGAAGTACATCGAGACGGGGCACCTCGGCGGGAAGCGCAGCCCAGCCCATCAGGCTGCTGTGACGGGCGACACCGTCGGCGACCCATTCAAGGATACCGCCGGTCCGAGCCTGCACGTGCTCATCAAGCTCTTCTCGACCCTGACGCTCGCACTCGCGACGCTCTTCATTTGATCCTGTTTCTCGTGTCTTAAATATCCCCCCTCTCTCCCACATATACGGGGGAGAGGGCAGGGGTGAGGGGAAATAGCCGGCTTGTCCGGCTTTTCTTTTGCTAAAATAAGCCGGCTTTCCATCCTCTGATGCTGCGCCGCCCCGCCTTCACCCTCCTCGAACTTCTGCTTGTTCTTGGCGTCCTCGGCGTTCTCGCCGCCATCGTGCTCATCGCCATCAACCCCACGAAGCAGCTGGAATCTGCCCGCTCCACAGGCCGCTCCGTCTCCGTCCGCGAGCTGGAGAATGCCATTGTGCAGTACCTCATCGACGGCAACACGCTCTCGGATATCCCCGCCATCAAGTCACAGGCAAAGGATGTTTGCCAGGATACGGTCCGCGGCGCTGCCTGCACGGACCCGCCGGTAAGCGGCTACGATCTCTCGGCGCTCATTCCAAGCTATCTTGTGGATATCCCGATCGACCCCAATGAGACAGGGGCAATCCTGACAGGCTACCGCATCTACCGCTTGGGGAGCTTTGTGAAAATCTGTTCGCTCAGCACAGATGCAGAGTGCGGAACATGAAGTGAATAAGGGCTGAAAGCTTCCGTCTCCGCCCACCCCCTCTGCTACACTCAAGTGCCCATGAAGGCCTCGGATTTCGTCCATCTCCACTGCCACTCCACTTACTCCCTCCTCGAGGCGCTCCCGAGCACGGAGGAGATCGTGGAACGTGCGAAGGAATTGGGAGAGAACACCGTCGGCATCGCCGACAAGGGCTACACCTACGGGCTCGTGGAGTTCTATCAGGAAGCTGGAAAGAAAGGATTGAAGCCCATCCTCGGCATGGAGACATACGTCGCAGCGCGCACACGCTTCGACCAGGAGAGCGGGACCGACACGAAGCGCTACCCGCTCGTGCTCATCGCCGAGAATGAGGAGGGGTACCGCAACCTCCTGGAGCTCGCCACGCATGCGGCCCTCGAGGGGATGTACTACAAGCCGCGCGTGGACGCGGAGCTACTCACGAAGTACGGGAAGGGGCTCATCGCGCTCACCGGACCGATCAGCGGCGCCATCCCGCAGGCAGCCCTCGCGGAGGACGGCGAGCGTATCCGACAGCTCACTGAGCAGTACCGATTGTTCTTCGGCAAGGACAACCTCTACTTCGAGCTCATGGACCTGCCCAATGTGAACGGGCAGGCAGAGGTGAACCAGCAGCTCATCCGCTGGGGAAAGGAGCTCGGCGTCCCCCTCGTCGCCACCTGCAACAGCCACTACTGCCGCCCGCAGGACGCGGAGGCGCACGACGTGCTCCTCTGCATCCAGAAGAACGCGCGCATCAACGATCCGAGCCGCTTCTCCATGCGTGACAGTGACTTCTCCATGCGCCCCTACGAGGAGCTGGAACGCGCCTTCAGCCATGTCCCCGAGGCGCTGAAGAACACGCGCGTCATCGCGGACCGCTGCTCCGTGACTCTCGATCTCGGGACGTACCACATTCCACGCTTTCCGACCGCCCCCGGAAAGACGGAGGCGCAGGAACTCCTGGTGCTCTGCGAGAGAGGCTTCGCCGAACGCTACCCCCACCCCACTCCCGCCCACCGCGAGCGGCTCGCCTACGAGCTCAAGATCATCGAGCAGATGGGATTCTCCGGGTACTTCCTCATTGTCGCGGACTTCGTGAATGAGGCGAAGCGGCGCGGCATCACCGTGGGGCCGGGCCGCGGCTCCGCCGCCGGCTCCCTCGTCTCGTACTGCCTGAACATCACGGGGCTCGATCCACTGGAGCACGGCCTCCTCTTCGAGCGCTTCCTCAACCCCGAACGCATCACCCTGCCCGATATCGACATCGACTTCGCGGACACCCGCCGCGACGAAGTTCTCGACTATGTCCGCGGGAAGTACGGCTCCGACCACGTCGTGCAGATCTGTACGTTCGGAACGCTCGCGGCCCGCGCGGCAGTGAAGGATGTGGGACGCGCCTACGGGGTCCCCTTCCTCGAGATGAACGCCCTCGCCAAGCTCATCCTGGAGCGCCCGGGCACGAAGCTTGCGGAGTCCCTCGAGACGCATGAGATGAAAGCTGCATACGAATCCAACGAGACCTATCGCAAGATCATCGATACCGCCCTCAAGCTCGAGGGGAAGGCCCGGCACGTCTCCGTCCATGCCTGCGGCGTCATCATCACGGAGAAGCCCACGACGCACTACACGGCCCTCCAGCGCGCCCCGAAGGATGACAAGACGATCATCACGCAGACCTCTGCCAAGCCGCTCGAGGCGCTCGGCCTCCTCAAGATGGATTTCCTGGGGCTCATGAACCTCACGGTCATCCAAACGACACTCGAGATCGTGGAGCGCCTCATGGGGGAGAAGATCGACATCGCCACCATCCCCCTCGATGATGCGGAGACCTTCGCCCTCCTCCGCCGCGGCGACACGACGGGTGTCTTCCAGCTGGAATCCGCGGGCATGCGCCGGTACCTGAAGCAGCTCAAGCCGACGGAATTCGGCCACATCACCGCCATGGTCGCCCTCTTCCGCCCGGGTCCCATGGACTGGATCCCCAGCTTCATCAAGCGCAAGAACGGCGAGGAGGAGGTGCGCTACATCCATGAAGATCTGAAGGCCATCCTCCAGCAGACCTACGGGATCGGCCTCTACCAGGAGCAGATTCTGGAGATCGCGCGGGTCTTCGCCGGCTTCTCCCTCGGAGAGGCGGACATCCTCCGCCGCGCCATCGGGAAGAAGATCAAGAAGGAGCTGGACGCCCAGCGCGAGAAGTTCCTCGCAGGAGCCGCCGCCAAAGGCTACGCGGCCGCAACAGCGGAGAAAATTTTCGACGATGTCATCACGCCGTTCGCCGGCTACGGTTTCAACAAGTCCCACGCCGCCGGCTATGCGCGCATCGCCTACGAAACAGCCTATTTGAAGGCCCGCTTCCCAACCGCCTTCATGGCGGCCCTCCTCTCGAGCGATGCACAGAACACGGACCGCGTGATGATCGAAATCGACGAGAGCCGCCAGATGGGCATTGATGTCCTGCCACCGGACATCAACGAATCCCTGCGACACTTCACGGCTCTCCTCCCAACAGGAGAGCACCCTCGCGGGGCCATCCGCTTCGGCCTCACCGCCATCAAGGGCATCGGCGAGAGCTCCGTCCAACAGATCATCACAGCGCGCGAGGCGGGCGGGAAATTCCAGTCGGTCGAGGACTTCGCCCAGCGCGTCCCATCCCGCGTGCTCAATAAGAAGCTCATCGAATCGCTGGCCAAGTCCGGCGCTCTGGATTGCCTCGGCAAGCGGCGGACCTTCCTCGAGCACTACGAGCGCATCGCGGAGTTCGCCAAATCAGCGGGGAACAAGAGCGCACTGCAATCGGATCTCTTCGCGGGTGCGGGCGGGATGATGGAAGCCGCGGCAATCGATTTCCCCGACACCCCCGAGGCCACCGTGCAGGAGAAGCTCCAGTGGGAGAAGGAGACACTCGGCATGTATGTCTCCAATCACCCGCTCGCCGGCCTGAAGAAATACATCGGGAAGAAGGCGCAGCTCATCGCCGATCTCACGGCCAAGGAGTCGGGGAAGAAGGTAAAGCTCGCCGGCCTCGTGGAGGGGGTGAAGAAGATCACGACGAAGAAGGGCGAGACCATGGCCGTCGTTCTCCTCGAGGATCCCACCGGCAAGATCGAGGTGACGCTCTTCCCGCGCATTTACGCGGAGTTCGCCGAGCTCCTCGAACAGCCGGATACCGTTCTCGTGGTGGGTGGCACGCTCGACCTTCGGGCGGGGCAGCTCCAGCTGCGGGTGGACGCCGTCAAGAAAGCCGCCCTCTCCACCATGATCGCGCGGGCGAAGGAGGAGGGGTTCTTCGATGAGGAGGAAGCCCGTCGCGGCCTGACGATTTCGCGCAGGAAGGTGGAGGAAGTGGAGCAGGTGGAAGTGCTCGATGAGGAGGGGAATGTCGTTGCCGGGGAGACAGTCAGTGTGGGAAAGGAAGAGAATGGATCGGATGAGTATCTGGGTCCCCTCGGACAGTGGATCGTGAAGGGAATGGATATGAAGGAAGTACTGCAAATATTGGAATGTGATTCCCCTGGTGTGCCTTCTGTCCCTGCCCCGGAAAAACAAAAGAAAGCGAGCGTTCGCCATCAGGAAGAAGGAGAGCCACAAGCAACCTCCTTCTCCTCCACCCAGATTTCCATCCACACCATTGCCCTTCCCGAGCGTGCGCCGAAGAAGCTCCTCCTCGACCTCAAAGCCGTACTGGAGCGTTTCCCGGGAAAGGAGAAAGTACAGCTCAAAATCGGCGAGCAGCTCATCCCGCTCCCGCTCACAATCAATATGTCCACGGTGCTCGAGAAGAAGATTGAAGAAGTATTGAGTGTGTATACCGCAAGAAGTGGAATGGAGAGCTTTAAGCCTTAAGCTTTAAGCCTTAAGCTGCTTATAGCTTGAAGGTTCTGCCACTCTCACTACAGGCCATCGATCAGGCGCTGGAAATCCTCGCGCACGGCGGCAGCGTCGCTCACGCAACGGAGACGTGCTACGGCCTCGCCTGCGATCTCACGAACCCCAAGGCAGTGAAGCGGCTCTTCGCCATCAAGGCCCGTCCCGCCGACCAACCTGTGAGCGCTCTGTTCTCTTCCCTTGAGGAGGCAAAGAAATACGTGGAGTGGAGTGATGAGGCAGAGGAGCTCGCCCAAAAACACCTTCCTGGTCCCCTCACTCTCATCCTCCGGCTCCGCCGTGATGCCCCAAAACTTTTCCCTACCCCCTACACCCCTGTCCTGAGCGGAGTCGAAGGGCTACCCCCTACACCCTCCCTCGGCCTCCGCCTCTCCTCCCATCCCGTCGCCCGGACGCTTGCCGAACGCTTCGGCAAGCCTTTGAGCACCACCTCCGCCAATATCCACGGCAAACCTTCCCCCTACTCCCTCTCTGATCTGAGAAGGCAATTCCATGGAGAGGATGGCCCTGACCTCATCATCGATAGCGGAGAGCTCCCGCCGACACCCCCCTCCACTGTCATCGACCTCTCGCAGGCCGGCAGGAAGGAGGTGAAACGCCAGGGAAATCTCTCCATCAACCCGGAAAGAAACGACATTGGGTTATGAGGTATACTGTCCGTCACATTCCCCCTCTCCTATGGTCAGGAATGAGAAAACCGGTCGCCGCGTGGCAAAAATCGCCGGAAGGCTCCTCCGCCGCAGCCGCAGCAAGGACGTGCGACGCGTGTCTGCCAGCGCTCTCACGCAGGCTCCAAATCGTTCAAGAAGGAAAAAGAGGCGATGATATTTCCCATGAAAGCCGCTTCCGCCGGCTCCGCGAAGCCGGGTAAGCTCTTGGTATGTTGTGCCCCCGGTGCAAATCGCCGGATACAGCTGTGATTGATTCCCGCCTCTCGGAGGAAGGGCGCGCTGTTCGACGTCGACGCGAGTGCCCCAAGTGCAACCATCGTTTCACGACCTTCGAGCGACAGGAGCTCTCGAGCCTCATCGTCGTGAAGCGCGACGGCACCCGCGAACCCTACAGCCGCAGTAAGCTCGAGCGCGGGGTCTGGCTCGCCTGCACCAAGCGTCCCGTCACCCAGCAGAAGATCGACAAGCTCCTCACGACGCTCGAGGAGAAGTGGGCCGCCAATAAGCAGGAAGTCTCCTCCGCGACCATCGGCACAGACGTGATGAAGGCCCTGAAGAAGCTCGATCAGGTGGCCTACATCCGCTTCGCCTCCGTTCACCGGGAGTTCAAAGATGTGGAGGAGTTTAAGCAGGAAGTGGGGAGGCTCTTCAAATAGTCAAAATCATTGTTGTTCCTAGTCATTCCCGTCATCCCCTCCTATACTTTGTGCCTATGTTGAGGACACACACCTGCGGCGAACTCCGTGCTTCCCACGCCAAAAAAGCTGTGACTCTCTGCGGTTGGGTGCATCGCCGCCGTGACCACGGGGGGCTCATCTTCGTGGACCTCCGCGACCACTATGGCATCACACAGGTTGTCTTCGACCCCCGGCAGAAGGACACCTTCGCACTCGCGGAGAAGATCCGCCCCGAGTGGGTGCTCAAGGTCGAGGGCGCCGTGAGTAAGCGCAAGGAGGGCGCCGAGCGCAAGGATAACCCTACGGGCGACATTGAGGTGCTCGCACAGAGCCTGGTCGTCCTGAGCGAGTCCAAAACTCCTCCATTTGAGATCGACCAGGAGAAGGATGTGAATGAGGAATTGCGGCTCCAGTACCGCTTCCTCGACCTGCGCCGCCCCACCCTGCAGGAGATGATGATGAGGCGCGATCAGTTCATCACCGCGATCAGAAAGTACATGCACAGCAAGAATTTCACGGAAGTGCAGACCCCCATCCTCGCGAATTCCTCGCCGGAAGGCGCCCGCGACTACCTCGTCCCCAGTCGCATCCATAAGGGCATGTTCTACGCGCTCCCGCAGGCCCCGCAGCAATTCAAGCAGCTCCTCATGGTCGCAGGACTGGACCGCTACTTCCAGATCGCCCCGTGCTTCCGCGACGAGGACCCGCGCGCGGACC
>JAQUNQ010000021.1 GCA_028717505.1 Candidatus Peribacteraceae bacterium | reverse complement strand
CTCGCCGTTGCTTCTTCTCTTTGCCCTCGGCGTGTTCATCGACGGCGGGTGGCCGGTCCTCTACGTGTCAGGGCGTGTGGGGGAGCGCGGGCGCGGGCGCATCTCCATGCTGAAGTTCCGCTCCATGGTTTGCGATGCGGATATGCGCAAGGAGGAAGTGCGGATCCTGAGTCATCGCAACGATGGCCCGCTCTTCAAGGTCCACCATGATCCGCGCGTGACGCGCTTCGGCCGCTTCCTGCGGCGCTGGTCCCTCGATGAGCTCCCGCAGTTCCTGAATGTGCTCATTGGCCAGATGTCGCTCGTGGGGCCGCGGCCGCACCTCCCTGAGGAGGTGGATCAATACTCCCACTACCAGCGACGCGTCTTCGCCGTGAAGCCGGGCGTCACGGGGCTCGCACAGGTGACGGGGCGGAGCAACCTCAAGTTCGAGGAGGAGGTAAAGCTCGATCTGCAGTACATTGAGGAATGGTCGGTCTTCCTCGATCTGTGGATTCTCTGGCGGACAATCTTTGCGGTCCTGAAAAAGGAGGGGGCAGATTAGGGCATGAGAGACGCATCTTCTCCTACAAAAGTTTCATTTGTCCTCGGTCTTTTTCCGCGGGAGCGGCTCCGCCATTGGCGCTGAACCCTTCGAGATACTCCCGTACTTGCCGCCCGTATCTCTTGCTGATCAGCCGGTCGTCCGTCACGCGGATATCCCCGCCCTTCACGCGGTGACGGCAGAAGGTCCGCACGAGGCGGAACAGGCGGTGTTCGAGGCGCGGGAGGAAGTACTGCGTGAAGGCGTCCGCATAGTGCTCCGCGCGTCGCGAAAGGACCGTATGCGAGGGGTGGTCGAAGGGCAGCGAGACGATCACGAGGTGATTCACAGACTCCGCTGGCAACTCCACTTCCTCGTAGGACCAGGGGGTGAGGAGCCACACGGCAGGCGCTTCCGCAGCGAGAAACTCTGCCGTCAGGCGCTCCATGCCGCCGCTCAGGTTCTGGCAGACCATCGTCACGCTCTGCTCCTCCAGTCGGTCCGCATGTTCCACGTAGGCTTCTTCGATGAGGCGGCGGCTGCCGACGAGAACGACTGTTTTTCCGGCGGGGGGGGCCTTGAGGAGGCTCTCGAGGGAAGTTTCCGTGTCGATCGTGAGGGTGAGGGGAAGGCGCGGGAAGGGGGCAGAGGATTTTGCTTTGCCGGAAGGGAGGATTTCCCGGAGTGTCTGCGCACTCCCCAGAGGGATGAGGAGCGTCGTCGCGAATGCGGCAAAGAGGGAGGAGGCGAGAATCGGGCCAACGTGCTCCGGGACAGACTGAAGGAACTGGCTTCCATTCTGTCGTTGCTCGATCCAGGCGATGCGGTGACTCAGGAGCTCCGGCGTGAGGATGCGCGCGAGATCATCGAGCTGCTCGCGGACGAGCGGGGGAAGAGATTCCTCCTCAAGCAGCGAGGGGATGCGCTCTTGCAGAGCATGTGCCTCAGAGCTGTTCAGATCCGCAACGGTGAGGTAGCGGACATCCTGGAAGGCACGCACCCGCTCGATCCAGATCTGCAGCAGATCCGTGAATTTCGTGAGCGCCTCCTTCCCCTCCGCGGCGGCACGGAGATGGTCCAGCGTGCACTGCCAGCGGTAGGCCTTCGTGGCGGTGTCCTCGAGCATGGAGGCGTCGTCGAGGATGATGTGCGCATCCTGCACAATCGCCGCGTGGGCGAAGTGCTCACTATCACTGAGGATCTCGAGGAGCTGCTGGTGATCGATGAGGATGACGCCCGGGAGATTCTGGAACTGCGCGCGGTAAGCCGCTGATTCCCTGGTACAGGCGAGCTTGCCGTACCAGATGGAACGCTCCTCGCCATGCAGGGCGATCTGGCGTTGCACGCGGGGCGCGAACCACCGGAGCTTCACGGCGAGAGTCGCCTCGTCCGCCGTCCATGTTTCCTGCACGAAGAAGTTCTTCTGCGCCTCGGGATCGAGCAGGAGGAAGGGCGGATAGATGATGCGGACTTCCTTTTCCGGGAAGGAGAGACGCCGCAGGGCGGACTCCAGGTTCTTCACAACAATCCAGTGTGTCGTGGAACGGTCGGCAATCGCCGCAGCCACGATGCTCGGGAGGCTCCCGGGGTCGAGCGTCTCCTCCACGAGGGCAGGTTCCCCTCTTGGCGGGGCGGCGAGTGCCGCGGAGAGGCTGGCGGAAATCGCCAGCGAGCCCGGAGCGCGCTTCTTCGGACCAGCGAACCATGCGGGGAGGTTCTTCGCGGCGGATTTCTTCGGGAGCGCAGAAGCGAGGAGACGATAGCCGGGGGAGCTCTGTGCCAATGTCTCGCGGAGAATGGCGAGCTGCTCCTCAGGGAGTTCCAGAAGGCGCTCCCAGCATTTTTCAAGGAGCTCGAGGGTCGCATGCACGTCGCCAAGGGCACGGTGAACCGGATCATGATTCAGCTGGAGGATCGAGCTCACGTAGCCCAGCGAGTAGCTCAGGAGTTCCGGGTAGACGAGGGATGCGAGCATGGACGTGTCGATCCACGCGCGCTCGCTCAAGTCGACCCCCTCCCCTTTCAGCATGCGGATATCGAAACCCACGTTCTGTCCCACGATGAGCGTTTCCGCCCCAATGTGCTGGAGGATCGTCTCACGGAGTGCTGCAAATTCCGGCTTGCCCTCCAGCATCTTCGGTCTGATGTGCGTGAGGATCTGCACGGGGGGCGGGATATCCTCCGGGATCGCAATCAATGTCTCGTACTCCTCCACGGTCTTTCCTCCCTCCACGCGGACGGAAGCGAATTCAATCACGCGGTTCGCCCGCGGCACAAAACCTGTGGTCTCCGTGTCGAGGACGACGAAGGGGAAAGAGGGGAGTTTCACGCGAGCAGTGTACAGGGGCGGGACGAGCGTTCCCTAATCCTCCTTCTTTTTCCTCGTCTTCTTTGCAGGGGCCTCCTCAGCCGCGCCTTCTGCAGGAGCAGGTTTCTCCTTCGGTTCCTCCGCGGGCTTCTCCGGAGTGGCAGGCTCGGCTGCTGAAGTTGCAGGAGGTGTTTCCTCTGTCGCGCCTTCCGCGGGAGCAGTGAGATCCACCACTTCAGTACCATCGCCGCGCAGCTCCGTGAGCTTGGCCTTGAAGGCGGGCAGTTCCTCGTAGTTGTACATGTCGAGCTCGAAGCCGGAGAGCTCGGTAGCCAGGCGGATATTTTGTCCTTTCTTACCGATGGCCATGGGGCGCTGGGCCTCCTCCACGAAGACGGCGGCACGCTTCTTGATGCGGCGGCCCTGCTCATCCATGCGCTCCTGGTCATTCACGATGATCACGGCGGAGATAGAGGCGGGCTGGAGGGCCGTGGAGATCAAGCGGATGGGGTCCTCTGACCACTCGATCATGTCGACGCGCTCCCCATTAATCTCTTCCATGACAGCCTGAATGCGCACTCCCTTCTGTCCCACGCAGGCGCCGATGGGGTCGATGCGCGGATCGCTGCTCGCCACGGCGACTTTGCTGCGGAAGCCGGCATCGCGCGCAATCGCCCTGATCTGCACGTCGCCATTACGGACCTCGGGGATTTCGAGCTCGAGGAGCTTGCGGACGAGACCCGGGTGCGTGCGCGAGATGCGGAGCTGCGGCCCCTTGCCGGTAAGCTCCACCTTGTCCAGGTATACGCGGATGCGCTTGCCTGTGTAGTAGTGCTCGCCCGGGATCTGCTCTTTCCATGGCAGCGACACCGTCATGCCCTCGATCTCGAGCGTCACCCAGTTGGGCTCCACCTTCGTGACCGTGGCGGTGAGGAGTTCATTCTCGCGATCCTTGAACATCTCGTAGAGGCTCTGTTTCTCCGCTTCCTGCAGCTTCTGGAGGATGACCTGCTTGGCGGCCTGTGCCGCGATGCGTCCGTACTCGATTGGTGTGACATCGATGGAGATCTCGTCGCCGACCTCCGCGTCCGGTTTCACCTTCCGCGCGTCCTGCAGGCTGATCTCGAAGTTGTCGTTCTCCACCTTCTCCACGATCTCCTTGATGAGGAGAATGGTCGGCATGTCCCTGCCTTCGTCGAGCTCCACGCGGATCTCCTGCTCCTTGTTGCCGTAGTCCTTGCGATAGGCCGTGGCAATGGCCTGCTTCACGGCTTCGAGCACCTGCTCCGGGTTCACGTTCTTCTCGGAGCAGATCTGGTTGATGGCCGCGATAAATGATGCACGCATGACAGAAGAGGGTAGGAAAAGATCACCGTTCCGATCCTACGGAACAGTGTACATTCAAACTTCAGTACGATGACGCTCACTATTATACATCGTTTTCCCTGTGGTGCAATATCTGACGGCCTTTTCTCCCGCAAATAGCAGTTTCTGCTACCCTAGTTCCATGCGGCTCTTCTGGCTGGTCACGTTGGGGGGATGCGGTCTGAGCGTGCTTGCGACGCTCCTCGTGGAGCGGTTTCTCGCAACACGCATCGCGATCGTGGGGAGTGCCATCGGCCTCGTGCGTTCCTTCAATCGTGGGGTGGCGTTCGGCATCACGCTCCATCCGGACATCCAGATTTTCCTCATTGCCATCGCGCTCTTCGCCGTCTTCTGGATGGCCTTCCGGGCGAAGCAGAATCCACTCGCGCAGGTCGGCTTTGGGCTCATCATTGGCGGAGGCATCGCGAATATTTTTGACCGTGTCCAGGATGGATTCGTCACGGATTTCGTCCAAGTCGGCTCCTTTCCGATTTTCAATATTGCGGACAGCTGCATTACCGTCGGCGTTGTCCTACTCCTCCTTGAAGCACTCACTTCCGAGAAGGCCAGGAAAAAGAAGCGGTGAAGCACGCGTGGGCAGAGCCCCCGCGCTTCACCCTGAGCCCCTCCCCTAAAGGAAAACTGTCGATGACGCGGCCGCAGCCGTTCGAAGGCCCTGAGGGCCTCTCAGGCCCGAATGGGAGCAGCCGCGCTCTGTCGAATGGGTAACAATCGCAATCTGAGACATAATTTCTCCATTCTTGCGGCTTGGTGTTGGCGGATTTTCCGCTAGAATGCTGCCTCTATGGACACCCGATATCGCATCCGTGGCGGGATCGCTCTTCGCGGAGATGTTTCCATCAGCGGCTCAAAGAACGCGGCACTCCCGCTCCTCGCGGGGAGCCTGCTCACGAGCGGGGAGACGGTCCTCCGCAACGTGCCGGATCTGCGCGACGTACGGGCGATGCTCACGCTCCTCGAATTTCTGGGGGCGGAAACCTCCTTCCAGGAGGGCACGGTGCGTATCCGCGCGCAGGGGGTGAAGAACCGCGAGATCCCGGCGGAATTCGTCTCCAAGCTTCGCGGCTCCATCGTGCTCCTCGGCCCGCTTCTCGCGCGCTTCGGCGAGGTGAAGATGGCCTATCCCGGCGGTTGCGTCCTCGGCAAGCGTCCCGTGCATGCGCACATCACGGCGTTCGAGCAGCTCGGGGCAAGGAACAGAAGCACCGAGGAAGTCCTTCACCTCGAAGGGGCGCTCACTGCCGGGCGCGTCATCCTGCCGGAATTTTCCGTGACAGCGACCGAGAACACGCTCCTCGCCGCTTCCCTCCTCCCGGGCGAGACCACCATCGAGCTGGCAGCCGGGGAGCCGCATGTACAGGACGTGGAAAGGCTGATCGCGGCGATGGGGGCAGAGGTGGAGGGAGTGGGGATGCACCACGTGAAGGTTCATGGGAAGGCGTCCCTCCACTGCACGACCCATGCCGTCACCTCCGATTACTTGGAAGCAGGTGCCTTCGTGATTGCCACACTTGTGACGAAAGGGAAGCTTCGACTTCACGGTGTCTGCGAGGATCACCTGATTTCCTTTCTCGATACCATCCGGCGCTTGGGGGGGGTGACGAAGTGGGAGGATGACGTGCTCTTCGTGGATGGCGAACTCTCCTCTCTCCGTGCGCTCGAAGTGCGCACCAACATCTTCCCCGGATTCCCCACCGACCTGCAGGCGCCCATGGGCGTGGCCATGACGCAGGCGAGTGGCGTGAGCCGCATCTTTGAGCGACTCTTCGAGGGGCGTATGGCGTACCTCTACGAGCTGGAGAAGATGGGGGCGCATGTGGAGATCCTGAATGCGCATGAGGCGCTCATCATCGGGCCAACGGCACTGAAGGGACGCACCGTTTCCAGTAACGACATCCGCGCAGGCGCGGCGATGGTGCTGGCGGCGCTCTCTGCGGAAGGCGAGACCATCATCACCGATGTCCGCTACATCGAGCGCGGCTATGACCGTTTCGACGAGAAACTCCGCACACTCGGTGCGGATATCTGTAAAGAAGGCGCAGCAGATGTACAGGAAATGAAGCAGAAGTCTCCCCCTTCCCGCGCGCACGTTCATCCACTACCATTGGCCCGCTCATGATCACCATCACCTCTCTCGGCGGACAGTCCCTCAAGTGCGTGGTTGGAAAGATGATGCTCGCTGTCTTTCCTGCGGGGAATAAGGCGGAGAAGGGCGAGGATACCCTCACGCTTCTCTCCCATCCCGAGGAGGAGCCAAGTAAAAACACGATTTCCTGGCCGGGTGAGTACGACATTGGCGGCATCTTCGTCCGTGGGCTTGGGCATGAAGAGGGGGCCCAGGTTTCCTTCATTGTCGAGGGTGATGGGGTGCGGATGGCCTTCCTCTCCACGCCGCTCCATATGCTGAATGACCATGAGCTGGAGCTCATCGGGGATGTCGATATTCTCTGCATTCCCGCGGAAGATTCGAAGACAGTGCAGACGCTCATCGATGGCATCGATCCACGCGTCCTCATTCCCCTCGCGGGAAAGGACGCCAAGAATTTCGCCGAGGTCCTGAAAGTCTGTGGCGCACAGGGCAAGGAGGCAGTGGACGAATACAAGCTGAAGGGCTCACTCCCCGCGGAGGGGCGGGAAGTGGTGATCCTCAAGGCAGGGAAGTAGTCACTCTCCCCTTCGACGTTGTTCGAGCGCGCCTCCGGCTCCCTAGAGGAAGAAGAGGGGCTTTCGTGATGGCCATGTTGCGATCCCGTTCAGCATTTCGGGTTTCCAGGAAGGATTCCGATAAATCCCCAAAATCTCTATGCCACTCACGGTGATCGCGTGCACCTTTGGCAGCGGAGAGAAGGTCTTCTTGTATTCCTGGGCACGGAAATTGTCGAGGATGTACTGGGCGACCTGCGGGTTCCCCGTGAGGGCGATGCGTTGTCTCTGCTCCCAGGGGAGAATGTTCGGAGCTGCCCATCCGGGGCTGCTCGTGACATGGAAGGAAATGACAGGCGCCGAATCGTGGGCGAGGACGTACTCGAAGCCCTGCCGGTAGGACAGTCCCCAGTAATCGAGTTCGAACTTGCCGTCGATCCAGCGGGAAGGGAGTGAGAAATAGACGCACTCGAAAGGGTGATTGCGTGCCATCCATGTGGCAGTGGAAACAGTACTGAAGAGAAGAAGAGAGGCAATGATGCCTTGCCCGGTGGTGCGCAGAGGGTTGGAGAGGGAGGTAAACCATCGGAGGGTCGTCTCCATGCCGATCAAGGCGAGGAAAAGGAAGGCAGGATAGAGGAAGAAAACATGACGCCAATCATCGTAGATTCCTGCTCCGGAAACCATGAGTGAGACGAGAGGGAGGAAGAACCAGAGGAGAATACTGGCGTCTGTTCGTTTCTCACGAATGAAGATGAGCGGCTGGCGGATGGCCAGGGAGAGAGTACGGATGCATCCCACGAGGAAGAGCGCGGTATAGAGCAGAGGAGTCGAGACGAAGATCCAGACGGGGATCCAATACCAGGTGAAAGGAGACATCTTTCCCATGAACAGGCCCCCGCCCCCCTTCGTCGTCATGTAGTGATAGGCCTCGAGGAAATGGCCGAACGGCTGGCCCCACAAATACGGCCAAATGGCTATTGTGAAGAGCATCCAGGCAGTGAGATAGGTGACGCTCAGGACGAGCAGCGGCCTCCACGCATCTGCGCGCCTTTCGGCGAGGAGGCTGGATGAGAGGAGCAGGAGGGTGATGACTGGGAGCACGATACCGGTCATGCGGATCGTTACAAGGACGGCGCAGGCAATGGCATGGAGGAGGGCACGGGAGAGTGTCTGGCGCTCCAGGAACAGGAGCAGCGTGTACATGCTCATGATGAAGGAGGCTAATGTTGGGATATCCTTGGAGTTATAGAAGGCATGACCGAAAATACGTGGACTCAGGATGAGGAAGAGACATCCGAGGAGCGGGAGCTGCCAGTTGCGAAATCGTCGATAGGCCAGCAAATAGAAGAAAACGACACCCGTGAAGAATGAGAGGAAGGTAACAAAGTGTCGCAGGAGGAAGATCGTCATCGCATCCTCGATATGCCACGGCCGCTCGAAAAGTATAAGCAGGAGCTCGAACGTCGTTCCGAAATATCGCCAGTCGGCGATGGCAGTCCAAGGGGTACCCTTTGTGAGGGAATTGAAAGCCTGGAATCCGATCAAATACTGCGTCTTCTCATCCCACGTAATGCCATACGCTCGGAAGGCAACGCTTCCCACAAGGAGGAAGAGCGCGAAAAAAACCGCCACAATCCTCCGCGGGTGTTCGGCAAGGCGAGCAAAATGCCTCATTAACTTGAAAAGCATTCGAGAAGTTTGAATGATATGAGAATAATACAGTAGTTTTTCTCACATACGAGGGGAACATGCCGTTCGCAATGTCGCCCATTCTGCTTGTCATCACGGCGCAATTCGGACCGTACTGGCTTCAGTGGTGGCCCCAGCAGGAACCCGTCTTCGCCCTCGCTTCGCTCGGGCTCCGCCGGGCAGGTCGAACCTGCACCAAAGACTGGCAAGCCGCTGTTGCGAGGACTGGTGCTCCTGGCAGGAATTGAACCTGCATTTGTCCCTTAGGAGAGGACCGTTCTATCCGTTGAACTACAGGAGCAGGGGAATCCATTGCCTGCCCACCGTAGTCCCGAGCATGCGAGGGACGAAGGTGGGAACTATGGGACCGTACGGCCATTGTATGGCGAACGAACAAGGTTTTCGACTCCTATTTCAGGATAGTCCTCAATTCCTCTCGCATCTTCTCCGCCGCCTTCCGGGCGGCCTCTTCCCAGTCTTTGCCCTTCGAGGCGAAGATGATCCCGCGGGCGGAATTCACGATGGCGCCCGTGCCGTCCGGCACGAAGCCGCTCACGATGTCGGCGGCTGTCCCGCCCTGTGCCCCGTAGCCCGGGATGAGGATGATGGCATGGGGCATCAGGGTCCGGAGATACTTGAGTTCCTCGGGGTAGGTGGCTCCCACGACGGCTCCCACGCAGGAGAAGTGCGAGTCGGCTCCAAGCGCGTCCATCCCCCAGCCTTCCACCAGCTGCGCCATGTGCTCGTGCACGGTTTCGTCCCCGACGGGGAGGTCCTGCAGCTCGCCGGAACTCACGTTGCTCGTCTTCACGAGGACGAAGATGCCCTTGTCGTTCTTCACGCAGCGCTCGAGGAACGGCTTGATGCCGTCCGAGCCGAGGTAGGGGGAGACGGTGAGCGCATCAATGGGGCTCCCTGCGTGGAGGTAGGCATCAGCGTACGCCTCGCACGTCGAGTCGATATCATTCCTCTTCCCGTCCGCGATCACGAGGAGGTTCTGCAGTTTGGCGTACGCGCACACGTCCCAGAAGACCTTCATCCCCTCCCACCCGAGCACCTCGAAGTACGCCATCTGCGGCTTCACGCAGGAGGCGATATCCTTCACCGCATCGATGATGCCCTTGCAGAAGGCGAGGACACCCGCGGGGTCCTTTGTGATGCCCTCGGGGAGCTTCTTCAGATCAGGGTCCAGACCGACGCAGATGGGGGATTTTTTCTTGCTCTGCTGCGTGAGGGAGTCGGCGAAGTGCATGGTTGTTAGGATACAGGGTTGGGGTGAGGGGTAGGAGTGATTTTTCAGTCATACTTCCTATCCCCCTTCGTCGATTCCCTGTCGGTACTGCAGCGCCTCCGCGATGTGCCCAACCTCGATATCTTTTGCTCCCGCGAGGTCCGCGATGGTCCGTGCCACCTTGATGGTGCGATGGTAACTGCGTGCGGAGAGCTTCAGCCGGTCGACGGCCTGCAGGAGGAGGCGGCCCGCTGCATCGTCGAGCGGACAGAGCGTATCGATCTGCTTCACGCCCATCTCCTTGTTCGTGTGGATGGGGAGTCCCTTGAACCGGGCGGCCTGCCGTGTGCGCGCCGCGATGATGCGCTCGAGGATGCTTCTCGAAGATTCACTGGCGTTCTTGGGTGCGCGCTTGAGATCCTCGATGGGAACGGGCTGCACGTTGATCGTGAGGTCGATGCGGTCGAGGAGCGGGGCGGAGATGCGCCGGTGAATGCGCTCGGCGGTTCCGGCGGAGAAGCGTGGCGGGTTCATGGCAGCGACCATCGTGAAGTCCGCCGGGAATGTGACGGACCCCTGCGCGCGGGTGATGGTGATGGTCCGATCCTCCAGCGGCTGACGGAGCACCTCCAGGACTTGTGCGGGGAACTCCGCGAGCTCATCGAGGAAGAGCACGCCCTTGTGCGCGAGGCTGATCTCGCCGGGGCCCGGGATCTGTCCGCCTCCCACAATGGAGACGCCACTCGCGGTGTGATGGACGACGCGGAAAGGGCGGTGCGTGATGAGGGGTGTGTCCTGCGGGAGGAGATTTGCGACAGAGTAGATCTGCGTGACCTCGATGGACTCCTCTTGAGAGAGGGGCGGGAGGATGCCGCGGAAGGCGCGGGCGAGGAGCGTCTTCCCCGCACCGGGCGCGCCGCACAGGAGGATGTTGTGCCCGCCGGCTGCCGCGATCTCGAGTGCGCGCTTGGCGTGTTCCTGTCCGCGGACATCCGCGAAGTCCACGCAATCCTGCGTGGTGGTCTGCGGGCTGCAGGCGGGGGGCGGAATGGAGGCGGGGGCTGCCTCGCCCCGGAGGACGGCGATGACGTCGAGGAGGTGCTCCGCCGCGATCACGGTGAGGCCCGGAATGAGCGCCGCCTCCGGACCGTTTGCCGCAGGGACGACGAGGGTCGTGATGCCCTGCGCGCGGCATGCGATGGCGGCGGGGAGGACGCCGGAGATGTGGCGGAGTCCTCCGTCGAGCGAGAGTTCTCCGAGGAAGGCGGTCGCTTTCAATTTATCCTCATCGACGGTGAGTGATCCGTTGGTAAGGAGGACACCGAGGGCGATGGCGAGGTCGTAGCGTGGCCCTGCCTTCCGGAGGTCTGCAGGGGCCAAATTGACGGTGATCGTGCGGCCGGTGGAGACGCGGTATCCGTTCGAACGCAAAGCCAGCATGACGCGCTGCTTACTTTCCTGTACGGCGGTATCGCCGAGGCCGACGATGAAAATCTTGCCCTCGCCGGGGGTGGCCCCGACTTCCACGGTGATGCGCTCGCTCGCGAGACCGATGGTGGCGAAAGAGGTGAGTTGTGTGAGCATGCTGCAGAGGAGGAGATGAGGCGAGTGTACTTTTGTACACCTTCCTGAGTCGAGGAAAAAGGCTGGACGTTCGTACACCTTTAGGACGCGATCAGCCCCGTCCTCTCTTACGATACCTCCATGACCGTTCAAAGAAGCGTCGGTCTGAGGGGAGAAGAAACCGCGGCAAACTATCTGGATGCTCGGGGCTACGAGATCCGTGGCAGGAATGTGCGTGTGGGCCCTCACGATGAAATCGACATTCTTGCCTACGACCGGCGCGATGGCGTGCTTGTCTTCGTCGAGGTCAAAGCCCGCTCACACGCTGACGGCTCTTTCCGACCTGAGATGAATGCCGGTTTCCGAAAGAGGGAGAGGATGAAGCGTGCCGCGCGCCTGTGGATTGCGGAACATGGTTACGAGGGCGGATATCGCATCGATCTCCTCAGCGTGGTAGGCAGCTCCGTGGTTGCGCATTTTTGTGAATTGTCTTGGGAGTGATGAATTTCCAGAAGGAGGAGAATTTGTGAGGATATTTTTCATCAAGCAACTTGCTCTTCCCCGAGGGCAATTATCTGTATACGAACATTACTCATGGCTATTTTTTGGCATGATTAAGCCAAAAACACTGTAGTGTTGAACTTTTGGAAATGTCAAGTAGCATTTGCGTTGCTATGGCACTCATGTCTATCGAGCAAATATCACGACTCAATCCCTCCAATAGCAGGGCAGCCGAAATGAGTGAATTTCAGCGCCTGCAGGACACGGTTATTTTTGCGATCAGAGACCGCGAGTGGGATACGGACGGGCAGGAAGCGGCGGAAGCTCATTACGAACAGCTCATGGCCCGCATCAAGCAGGCAGAAAATTTGGGGGACCTTTTCCCAAAGGAGGTTACTCAGCTTATGACTCATGTGGATGCCCTGCGGACGACGGATCAGGAAGTATGGCGGAGAGTCATGTTGGAGCACGATCGGGTATTTCTGCAAAAGAACAAGCCGGATCTCTACGAGCAGGCCGTCCTGGATCACATATTCCGCAGAGAAAATGGTGTGGGGCGTTCTTGCTCGCATCTTCAATTCGATACATGGAGCCGGTGTGCCAGATGCACAAAGGGAACACAGGAAGGATGCACCCAAAAATGCCCTGCGCGCCCAAATGATGTCGCCCCTCAAGAGAGCGCGGAAATGGTTGCCTGAGCCGCGGAAACCGCTAGAATTCCCATACATCACCGCCCTATCCAGAGAGGCGTCGAGGGAACTGGCCCGATGACACGCCCCCCAACCCAGACGAGGTACGGCTTGCCCTGAGCGAGCGTAGCGAGTCGAAGGGTGGGAACTCCAGCCCCTGACGGGGGAAGATAGCTTCCTAAGCTCACGCTTCCACGACCGCAGGGAGGCGGGATTCTTCTATCCCTTTCCTCCTTCATCCATGTCTCACCTTTTCACTTCTGAATCCGTGACCGAGGGGCATCCGGACAAGATCTGCGACCAGATCAGCGATGCCATCCTCGATGCGGCGCTCATGATCGATCCCCATTCACACGTCGCGTGTGAGTGCCTCGCCACGACCGGTCTCGTGGTCGTCGCCGGCGAGATGCGCACGGACGGCTACATTCCCATCGCCGATGTCGCGCGCGAGACCATCCGCGAGATCGGCTACGACGACGCCTCCTATGGCTTCGATCACAAGGCATGTGCCGTGATGGTGGCGGTCGGCGAGCAGAGCGCGGACATCCAGCTCGGCGTGGACTGCGATAAGAACATGAAGAAGGAACAGGGTGCCGGCGATCAGGGGCTCATGTTCGGCTTCGCCTGCGACGAGACCCCCGAGCTCATGCCGCTCCCCATTTCGCTCGCGCACAAGCTCACGCGGCGGCTCGCCGAAGTGCGCAAGAATGGGACGGTCCCGTACCTGCGTCCGGACGGCAAGAGCCAGGTCACCGTGGAGTACGACGATGCAGGCAGGCCCGTGCGCGTGCAGTGCGTGGTGATCTCCACGCAGCATGCGGATTCCGCCACGCAGGAGCAGATCGCAGCGGACATGAAGAAGTATGTCATCGAGCCGGTGTGCGGGAAGTATCTGGATGCGAAGACGCAGTACCACATCAACCCGACGGGACGCTTCGTCGTGGGCGGCCCTCCGGGGGACTGCGGCGTGACGGGCAGGAAGATCATCGTGGATACCTACGGCGGCTACGGACGCCACGGCGGCGGCGCCTTCTCGGGCAAGGACCCGAGCAAGGTGGATCGCAGCGCCGCGTACGCGGCGCGCTGGGTGGCGAAGCACGTGGTGAAGGCCGGTCTCGCGAGGAAGTGCGAGGTGCAGGTGGCGTATGCCATCGGCGTGGCCGCGCCGGTTTCCATCCGCGTAGATACGTTCGGCACGGGGTCCTACGATGACCGCGTCATCGAGCAGGCAATCGCCGAGGTCTTCGATCTCAAGCCGGCGGCGATCATTCGCGATCTCGATCTCCTGAAGCCCCAATACAAGGCGCTCGCCGCGTACGGCCACATGGGTCGCGAGGATCTGAAAGTGAAGTGGGAGGAGACGCCCCGCATCGAGGCACTCCTGAGGGCGGTGAGTGGAGCAACGCAACGGAAGGCGAACAGCGCGCCGAAAGCCGTGGGAGTGTGTTGAAGAGCAGACTCATCCCGTAGCGGAGATTCATGAATCTCCGCTACGGGTTTGCGTGGTGTAGGAATATTCCTGCCCCACGGTTCATTGGAATACGTACCATTTCTTGCCGGCGTCTCCTCAATACCACTTGAGCTGCAGATCGCGATCTGCAGCTGCGGGATGCGCGGCTCCGCACCGTGAGGTGGCATCACAACTTCTCGATCTTCGTTCCCGGATAGTAGTACTGCAGAATCGCCTCGGCGGTCTTCCCTTCCTTTGCCTGCCCCTCCGCTCCGCAGCCGGACATGCCGACGCCGTGCCCCGCGAGCGGGAGGCCCGTGCACCACGGGTCGGGCTTGCTCATGAAGACCTCCTCGAACGGGAAATCCTGCCAGCCGTTCTCCGCGGGCGAGCGCGTGCGCCCATCATCGCTGCTGAAGTAGGCCGCCTTGATCACGGCGCCATCGACCGTGAGGACCTGCTCGTCCGTCGAACGGACGGCACGTGCCCACTGCGGGTTTGCCTGTTCGGTCGAGAGCCCCTTGTAGAGCTGGAAGCGCGCGGCGGAATCATCGCCGTCGTAGGGCTTGCCCGGGAACTTGCGGTGCGCGGGATTGAGGTAATACGTCGCGTAGCTCCGCGCAGCGATGGCGAAGGCGCGCTGTTTCTCATACGGCTCTGTGTCGGGCTCCTCCGCCAGTCCCGCGAGGTACTCCTCGAGTGGCACTTCGTTGATGAGCGCGGCAGTACCGTCCACGATGGCGCACGTGACGGAGCCGCGGTACTCCTGCGCGAATGCCGGCAGGCTGTAGGCGGAGCAGGAAGCCGCAC
>JAQUNQ010000020.1 GCA_028717505.1 Candidatus Peribacteraceae bacterium | reverse complement strand
GCAAACCTTTACCTCCATGAATGTCTCGAAATGGTTCGGTGCTCTGCAGGAACGCGTTCAAAACTTCTTCGCGGATTTGAAGCATCCTCAGCGCAAGCGTCGCGCACACTTCCTTCTCCTCGCGGGAACCGTTGCAGCCTTCCTTATTGTGTGGGCAGTCATCAATCTCACGGCGTCCTCAGAGCGCGGGAAAACCCGCGCGGAGCTGAAGCAGCTCATGGAACAGATCGATCAGGAGATTCGCGCAGCGGATAACCGCCGTCTCACGGGAGACACCGACGGAGCGAATGCCGTCCTGCAGAAGGCGGAGGAAGAGGCGAAACAGGTCATGAATAATGAGAGCGGACTCTACCGAACGGAGGCACTCGATATCCTCGATCGCATCCGCACGAAGCGCGAGGAGATCAACAACATTGTCCGTCTGGCGCCTCGCGTTGTCGTGAACGCGGCGGCGAAGAATCCGGATATCACTTTGCAGGGGCTCATCGGTCTCTCTGATGGAGAGTTTATCCTCTACGACAAGCAGGATACGTACCGCGTTCTCCTCAATGCGATCGATGAGCCGAGCCACCTCTCGGGCGACGAACTCATTGCGGATGCCATTGCCTTCTCCCGCTACCAGACGACGGTTTTTCAGATGGCGGACAACAGTATCCTTGAGGTGATCTCCGGGCAGCCCACCTTCATGAAGACGGAGGATCCTGCTGGTTGGATCGCAGGGAGGGATATCGAAACCTATCTCCGCTTCCTCTACATCCTCTCGCCGGAGAACAACCAGATCTACAAGTATGAACGCCTGAGCAACCGCTATGCAGCGCCTGCCCAGTACAACGTGAATGGTAACCTCGAGAAGGCGCTCGATATGGCCGTCGATGGGGCCATTTACATCATCAAGGAGGGGGGGGAGGTTGTGAAGCTCTTCCGCGGAGAGGTGCAGCCCTTCACCGTTCGGCACGCACCGGACAAGGTGCTCGCGACATCCGAGAAGGTCTTCAAGGTGTCCGGTGGGAATCTCTACTTCCTCGATCCTTCTGAGGCGCGCGTAATCGTGGTGACGGACGGTGGGACGACAGGAGAATCATCCTACGTCACGCAGTACGTGCTCGAAGGCGAGCAGGTGGGCACGCTCAAGGATCTCTATGTGGATCCCGATGAGGCGCGTCTCTATGTCCTCGACGAAAAGCGGCTTCACGTGATCGATCTCAAGGCGAAGTAGAAGGTTGCATCCGCTGTGGTATCCCCGCACAATTGCTGCCCATGCGTGTGCTCGTCTTCGGGACATTCGATCGGCTCCATCCCGGTCATCGCTTCGTCCTCGCGGAGGCAGCGAAGCAGGGGGATCTCTTCGTGGTCATCGCGCGTGATACCACCGTGAAGCGGCTCAAGGGACGCTTGCCCCTTCAGTCTGAAGGGGAGAGAGCCCATGCGATTGCAGAGGTGGTGCCGGGGGCGCATGTCGTGCTCGGGCATCCGGATGATTTTCTCTCTCCCGTGCGGGAGATACGGCCCGATCTCATTCTTCTGGGCTATGACCAGCGCCTGCCGCCGGGCATCGAACTCACAGACCTGCCCTGCCCCGCGGAGCGGCTGGGGGCATACCAGCCGGAGCACTTCAAAAGCAGTCGCTTGCGGGTGGACTAGCCTTTGGACTCACGACGTAAAGTCTGGTATACTATCCTTGTACCAATATCCACATGGAGGAACAGCGTCCCACGCTTGTAAAGCAGCTTCTCGGCGCAACCGTTGGTGTTGTCATCGCCCTCTCGCTCTATGGGGCCTACGAGGTGGCTCTGCCGCCCCTCATGGCGTGGGTGGACAGCGGAAAAGTGAGGACTGCTCCTGAGGGGCTCACGTCAACAGCCCGCATCAATGATGAGGTGAGCCGACGGAAGTATGAGAGCCTCGCGATCAAATCACAAAAAATCGTACAACACTTCACGGCGAAGGCCGCCTACAAAGAGCTGGTGAATCCTGTGCAGATGGCACAAGCCTCCTCTTCCGCTTCCGGAGCAACTGTCCTCCTTGCACAGGTGCAGAAAGAAGCAGAGGAGCCTGTTGCCCCTCCCACTCCTCCTCCGCCTCCTCCTGCGTCTCGCAGTACCTCTCCGCGCGCAGAGATGCAGCGTCAGCGCGTTCAGGAGAAGCTTGCCGAAACGGAAAAACTCCCGAATTCCGGTCCTGGTCTGTGGCTCGGGATGGGGGGGTCCCTTGTCGGTGCGGTCTTCGTGTGGCGGCGCATGAAGAGAGCGCTACCTTCCGCTTCGTGAATCGATTAGAGTAGTGAGGATGATGACAGGGGGTAGCGTGCCGTCGGCTTTCCAGGCTCTCTTCTTTCTCTTGGGGCTCGTCTTCGGAAGTTTTGGGACTGTCCTCGTGGAGCGGCTTCCTGCAGGTCAGAGCATCGGGGGGCGTTCGCGGTGCGCTCATTGCAAGAAGAAGTTGCGCTTCTGGGAGCTCATTCCCGCTGCGAGCTACCTCTTCCTCATTGGCAGATGCCGTCACTGTCAGTCTCCCATTGGCTGGCAGTCGCTTTTCCTGGAGCTTGGCAGTGCGGGACTTTTCCTCTTCGCGCTTCTCCTTCACTCTTCTTCTCCCGTTGGCGCGCTTATTCTCGCGCTCATTTTCTGGTTGCTCCTGCTCGTCACGGTCATCGATGCACAAACGAAGACCATCCCCGATCTTCTGGATATTCCCCTCTTTCTCCTCTGCCTTCTGCATGCATTCCTCTTTGGTCCACTCACTGTTTCCGGCCTGCTCCTTGGAGGCGCCTTCTTCGGGGCGCAGTGGGCACTCAGTCGTGGGCGATGGGTGGGAAGCGGGGATGTCTTCCTCGCAGTGGCCCTCGGGATCTTTCTCGGAACATGGCAACGCATGCTCCTCTGTCTCATCATTGCTTACATCGTCGGGGCACTCATCGTGAGCATTCTGCTCACAGCGGGGAAGGTGAAGCGCGGCAGCCTCATTGCCTTCGGCCCCTTCCTCATCCTGGGGGCGCTCCTTGTATTCCTCTTCGGGGATGCGCTGGCTCTCGCATTCCTCTAGATATGTCAAAAGGGCTCTCGCCCGACAGAGTTGGGCAAAAGCCCATTGATGATCAGCTGTTCCACTTTTCACCACGGAATTCCGGGCGCCACTGCATTGCTGCAGGGAGGAGGCGCTGACAGAATTATATTGAGCCAAAATTGGTCGGAAGTCAAGTATTCGCTGGCTTCCTCCTTGGCTTCCTGGAGCCCTCATTGGCCCATTTTCTCCTTATGCCGCATACTCTTCCCGTGAAAACCGTCAGTGAGAACCGGCGTGCGCGCTTCGACTACGAGATTCTCGAGACCGTGGAAGCGGGATTACTGCTCACGGGGCAGGAAGTGAAGTCCTGTCGCATGGGGCATCTCAATCTCTCGGGGGCGTACGTCTCCTTCCTGTCCGGGAAACCTGTATTGAAGAATTTCACCATCTCCCGCTACCCCTTCGCTTCGAAGCTGGAACCCTACGACGAAAAGCGCGATCGTCCTCTCCTCCTCAGGGCTGCGGAGATCCGGAAACTGCAGGCGAAGGCCGAGGAGAAAGGATGCAGCATTATTCCCCTGGAGGTGCGCGCAGGGAAATTCGTGAAGCTCCTTCTTGGGGTGGGCCACGGGCGGAAGAAGATCGACAAGCGGCAGCGCATCAGGGAGCGGGAAGTGGCGCAGAAGCTTCGGAAAGGCGAGGAAATATAATCTCGTTACCTTCCCTCTCTTTCTCCGGCCCCCCGCTTCCTGCATACTGCATTCCTCCCATGTCTCTCCTCCCCCCACAGATCCAGAAGACCATCGAGGAGTTCAGCAAGCTCCCGGGCATCGGTCCCAAGTCCGCCGAGCGTCTCACTTTTCATCTGCTGCGGAGCTCCAAGGCCTCGCCGGAGAATCTGGGGAAAGCACTCTCGGACCTGAAGGTGGAACTGAAGTACTGCAAACACTGTCAGATGGTGACGTTGCAGGAGGAGTGTTTGATCTGTGCGGACTCCGCTCGCGATCATGCGACGATTCTGGTCGTCGAGAATCCCCTCGATGTGATCGCATTCGAACGATCTGGCTTCAAGGGCGTGTATCACGTCCTCCATGGCGTCCTCTCGCCCATCGATGGGATGGGGCCGGAACAGCTCAAACTCCGTGAGCTCACGGATCGCTGTGAGAAGGGAAAAATACAGGAAGTGATTGTTGCGACAAATCCGGATGTGGAGGGCGAAGCCACGGCGAGCTTCATCCGTGAGCGATTGAAAACCAAAGTGAAGAAAATCACCCGGCTGGCACACGGGCTTCCCATGGGGGCGGACATCGAGTTCGCAGATCAGATCACGTTGAAAGAAGCGATCGAGGGGAGGCGGGGACTGTGACCGACTCAGTGTCGGAACCCTCGGACCCCCGTCACGACCATCGGAATTTTCAGCTCGTTCGCCTTCGCGATCACCTCGGCATCGCGCATCGAGCCGCCCGGCTGAATGATCGCGGCAATGCCGTACTTGGCGGCTTCCTCCACACTGTCCGGGAAGGGGAAGAAGGCGTCCGAGGCCATCACGGCACCTTTCGCTTTTTCTCCCGCCCGCCGTGCAGCGATAATTGTCGAGTCCACACGGCTCGTCTGCCCCGCGCCGATGCCGACGGAGAGGGCATCTTTCACGAAGACGATGGCATTGCTCTTGGCGTGTTTCACTACCTTCCATGCGAATAGCAGGTCGCGAATTTGCTCTTCTGTGGGTTTGAGCTCCGTCACGCACGTGAGGTCTTTCTCCGTGACGACACGGGTATCCAAATTCTGCACGAGCATGCCACCCAACGCAGAGCGGAACGTGGTGATTTCCTCGTCGTGCTTCATGCAGTGATTCTCAATGACGCGGATTTTCGGCTTCTTGCTGAGGAGTTCCAGCGCTGCCGGCTCGTACGCCGGGGCGATGATGATCTCCACGAAGATTTTCTGGTCGAAGATTTTCTGGATCACGGGAATCGTACAAGTTCTATTGAGCGCGATGATCACGCCGAAGGCGGAGAGGCGGTCGGCGTCGTAGGCACGCTGGAAAGCCTCCGCGATATCGGCGTGGGAAGCCACGCCCGAGGGATTCGCATGTTTGATGCATGCAGCCGTGGGCTCAGGGAATTCACAGACCAGATTCCATGCGCCGTCGGCATCGAGGATATTCAGATAGCTCATTTGCTTCTCCTCCTGTTGGAGCACCTCCCAATCGGGAGGATTTTTGTAGAACTCATAGAAGGCACCCCACTGATGCGGATTCTCGCCGTAGCGCAACTTCCTCCTGTTTGTGAGGATGATGCCTGCCTTATCGCCGTTGCTCAGCTCACGCACGATCGCCGCATCGTAGGCAGCGGTGTGGAGGAAAACTTTCGTAGCAAGCTCCTGACGGAGATTGACCAGCGTATTTTCCTTTGACTGCAGTGCCGCGAGCACGCGTGCATAGTCATTCGGATCGCACACGACGGTCACGCTCTCGGCGTTCTTCGCTGCAGCACGGAGGAGGCTCGGTCCACCGATGTCGATCTGCTCAATCTTTTCTTCGCGCGTGGCACCAGGTTTCGCGGCTGTCTCCTCGAACGGATAGAGATTCACGCAGACGAGATCAATTGGTTCGATTCCCAGCTTCTTCGCCTCTGTCACATGCTCCTTCTCCTCGCGCCGGAAGAGAATTCCTCCAAAAATGAGCGGGTGAAGAGTTTTCAATCTCCCGCCGAAACACTCGGGGAACTTCGTGTATTCCTCAACGGGGATCACGGGGATTTTGGCTTTTTCCAGGGCTCTCTGCGTCCCCCCCGTCGAGATGATTTCGAAACCGATGTTCTGAAGTCCGCGGGCAAAATCTTCGATGCCGCGCTTGTCGGAGACCGAAAGAAGGGCGCGTTTGTTCATGGAACGATCGGGGGCAGCTGCAGTGTACTGAATAGTGCAGAGGAAAGCCAAGAAATCCGCCTCAATTGTCCGGGGGATGCATTGCGGAAAACTGGCATTTTTGCTACAATACATTGAAAGGTCAACTCCCATGCCTACACCCAATAAAGACACCGAGAAGAAGGCGCCTCGCCCCACGACAGAATCTGCTGCCGCGAAGCCGGCAAAGGGGGCGAAAAAGATCCTCATTGTCGAAGATGAGAGGCCGCTTGCGCATGCGCTGGAGCTGAAGTTCCGACATGAGGGTTACGACACGCACATTGCCATGGACGGCGTGGAGGCGCTCGAGGAGGCGAAGAAAAACCACTACGACGTCATTCTCCTCGATCTCATCATGCCGCGGATGGACGGCTTCTCATTCATGCAGGAGCTCAAGGACCAGAAGCAGAACACCCCCATCATCATTCTCTCGAACCTCGGACAGGACGAGGACCGGCAGCGCGCGAAGGATCTTGGGGCCCTCGAGTACTACGTGAAGTCGAACACCCCCATCATCGACATTGTGAAGCGCGTCAGTTCCGTTGCCTGATCCATGCCCATTGCAGATACCGACCTCGGCCAAATCCTCGTGAAGCAGAACTACCTCTCTGAGGAGGAGCTTCAGAAGACGGCGACAATGGCACAGGAGAGGAATCTCCCCCTCCTTGCTGTTCTCTGTGAGCAGGGCCTCCTCACGCAGGAGCTCTACGAGAGTGCGATGGCGGAACACTTCGCCATCCCCTTCTTCGATCTCCAGTCGAATATTCCCCCGCCCGAAGTCATCGCGGAGCTGCCGGAGGGGGCGTCACAGGCATTCCGTGCGGTCGTCGTCGCGCATGAGGGGGACACGGTAACCATCGCCACATCTGAGCCGGGTGCGGAGGGGCTTGAGGAGGCGATTCGTCTGAACCTCGGTCAGAAGGAAGCAGTGTTGCCGGGGAAGAAGGAGGAGAACAAGAAGGACGAGAAGGAGAAGGAAAAAAAGAAAGGTATCCTCACCATTGGACATGCCAAGGAGCAGAAAGAGGAGAGGCCGCGCTTCGCCGGAACCATCAGGTTCGTCTATGCACCGCAGTCCGGTATCGAAGCGGCATGGATTCACTATCGCAAGCCGCTCGTCACGCGCTTCCAGGCGATCATTGCGGAGCAGAAGAAAGTTGCTCCGGAAATTCTCGAGGAGATTCTCAACGATGCCATTGAGCTGCGCGCGTCAGACATCCACTTCGAGCCGCAGGAGAAGACCGTCATCGTCCGCTTTCGCGTGGATGGCGTGATGCACGAGGCGGGACGCATCCCGAAAGAGCACTACGAGGGGGTGGTGAACCGCACCAAGATCGAAGCGAACATGCGCATCGATGAACACTTCGCCGCGCAGGACGGCGCCATCCGCTTCAACGCTCCACAGGGGGGCATGATGGACATTCGCGTATCGATCGTGCCGGTGGTGGAGGGCGAGAAGGTGGTGATGCGTCTTCTTGCTGCCTACGTGCGGACGCTGACGCTCGCCGATCTCGGCTTCTCCCCCGAGTACCAGGAGGTCCTCATGAAAGCGGCGGACAAGCCATTCGGGATGATCCTCACGACGGGCCCGACGGGATCCGGAAAGTCGACGACTCTCTCGGCACTCATCAAGCTGCGCAATAAGCCGGACGTGAACATTTCCACCATCGAAGATCCGGTGGAGTACAAAATGCCGGGCGTGAACCATATCCAAGTGAATCCCAAGGCAAATCTCACCTTCGCCTCGGGGCTGCGCGCCCTCGTGCGTCAGGACCCGGACATCATTCTCGTCGGCGAGATCCGCGACGGCGAAACGGCGGATATTTCGGTGAACGCCGCGCTCACGGGGCACCTGCTCTTCTCGACGCTCCACAGCAACGATGCGGCCACGGCTCTCCCCCGCCTCCTCGAGATGGGGGTGGAGCCCTTCCTCCTTGCCTCGACATTGGAAGTGGTCATCGGCCAGCGGCTCGTGCGACGTGTATGTCCCCGCTGCCGCTTCGGCTACACCGTGCCACTCGAGGAAGCACAGAACCTCTTTCCCGGTGCGGGGAACTTCTTCCCGAAGGATCATGAGGTGACGCTCTACCGCGGGAAAGGCTGCGAGGCATGCGGCCAGACGGGGTACCGCGGTCGTGTGGGAATCTACGAGCTCCTCGTCATCACGCCGGAGATTGAGAAACTCATCGTCCGGCGGGCCTCCAGCTCGGACATCAACGAGGCAGCGGTGGGGCAGGGGATGAAACTGATGTTCGACGATGGCTTTGCGAAGGTGATGGCCGGTGTGACATCGATCGATGAACTCATCCGCGTGGCAGCCCCGCCGCAGGTCGTACTCTCTTCCTCTCCTGAAGATGCTCAACAGTGAGCCGCGGTCGGCAGAGCAGAAGACGGATACTCCGCCGGTTTTACAGGAACAAGAACCTACTATGGAATCTCCGAAGTCGGAGGAGCCTCGTTTGGAGGAGACGCCGGCTGCGTCGACCGAGGGGGGAAAACCGCCAAAATCACCAAAGATGGCAGAGGCGGTGAGTGAAATGAAGAAAATTCTTCTTTCGCTCAATAACATTGGGATGGGCAAGCAGAGGATGCTGTTCATTCAGAGTCTCGCCATGATGCTCAATGCGGGGCTCCCGCTCATCGATGCGCTGCGGACACAACTCCTCGAGACGCGCTCGAAGCCCATGCGAAAGATCCTCTCTGCCATCATTACTGCCGTGGAAAACGGCACCCCCTTCTGGAAATCCATGGAGGATCAGTGTCTCTTCTCTCCCTACGAGATCGCGCTCGTGCGCATCGGGGAGGAATCAGGAAATCTCTCGCGCAACATGGAGTACCTCTCGGAGCAGCAGGAGAAGGACCGTGCACTGAAGCAAAAAGTGAAGATGGCGATGATTTACCCGTCGATCGTTCTCACGCTGATGCTCATTATCGTGATGGGGTTGGGGCTCTTTGTGCTGCCCAATCTTGTGCAGGTGCTTCTCTCGCTCAATGCGGATCTCCCTCTCGCAACGCGCATTGTCATCTACATCGCGCGTGTCTTTGAGAAGGACGGCATGATCTTCGTCCCGCTCCTTTTCATCGCGCTCATCTTTTTCTTCCTCCTCGCAAAGTTCACACGCTTCCGCGTCGTGTCGCAGTGGATCGTCTTCAAGATCCCGGGCGTGGGCAGCCTCGCACGCCAGGCGACCATCGCGCACTTCGGGGTCATCCTCGGCGGGCTCCTCCGTGCAGGAGTGCCCCTCGTGGATGCCCTCGCATCACTCGTCGACGTGACGCACCTCGTAGTCTACAAGCGCTTCTATGCTGATCTCCTCGAGCACATCACTATCGGGGATTCCTTCAGCAAGAGCTTCGATGCCATCCCTTCCACCCGCCGGCTCCTCCCTGTTTCTGTGCAGCAGCTCGTGGTGACGGGCGAAAAGTCCGGTGCCCTCTCGGAAGTGCTGCTGAAGATCTCAGAGATCTATGACAAGAAGACCGCAGAGACTGCGGAAAAACTCCCCACCATCCTCGAGCCGGCACTGCTCCTCTTCATCGGCGGGCTCGTGGGGACGGTCGCATTTGCTATCATAGTTCCTATCTATAGCGTCGTCGGCAATGTCGGACGATGACACTCCTCTCCTTCCTCCTCACTCCCCTTCCCCTCTCTCCCATGAAAACAAGAGGATTCACCGCGGTGGAGACGCTGCTCACGCTCGGCATCATTGCCGTAACCACGGGCATCTCCATGCCGCTCTATCGGAACTATCAGGCGCGGAGTGACTTGGACATCGCAGTGGAGCAGGTCGTCTCTGCACTGCATCGCGCACAGGTTCTTGCCCAGTCGGGAGAGCAGAGTGCGAGCTGGGGATACGCCGTCCAGGAGGGGGTCCTCTTCGCAGGCGAATCCTACGCCGTACGGGCGCCATCCCTCGACGAATCATTTCCCATTCCCGTGGCGATCAATGCCTCGGGCCTGCCAGAGGTGACATTCGCGCCGGTGAGCGGCATACCGAATCAGGCAGGGGAAATCGTCCTCGAGAATGCGATTGGCGACCGGCAGATCATTACCATTTCTTCCAGCGGGCTCTTCTTGCTCTCTGGCATTCTTCCTCCTGTCACGGAGGAATTCCCGGGGGGAGACAGTCTGAGCAGTGCAACCGGGAGCAGCGGGAGTGAGACAGGAGGCAGCAGCGCAGGAGCAGGAACGAGTGAGGGGGGGGAGACAGGAGGCAGCAGCGCAGGCGGCGCAGGGGGGAGCGAGGGTGGTGATGAAGGAGGCAGTGGAGACAGCAGTGCATCCGGCGGAGAAACGAGTTCCGTTCCGACCTGCACGGATCGCTTCACTGTTTCTGCAGATGGCACCATTGAAACAACAGGTTCCGTGGATGCCACGGTAACCGTTCTTGGTTCGGCTATCACGTACGGGGTTGGCGGACCGAAGGTGAAGGTCACTGTGAGCGCCAGCACAGATGGGGGGGATGTATGGACGCCGCTCTTCAGCGGAAATGCGGTGAACGGAGGGGAAAAAGAGACGATTGAGAATCTCCCAGAAGGTGCACAGCTGGCTCTGCGCATGAATGGTCGTCATTCCTGGCTCTTCAATAAGACGTACACCTCCAACGATCAGTCCGGACATGTGGAGGTACTTCGCAATGGAGATACACCGCCAGCGGTTGAGGCCTTTGCGCACCAGGCGTCCCTCGAGAATTTCCTCAAGAGCATTTTGGATGCCGAAGGAAAGATCCACATCGACCCTTACGATGTGGTGATTCTCACGGAGCTCGGTTCCCTCGGGACTTCCTCATCCGATTTCCAAGACGCCGTCCTCCTCGTGCACTTCGAGGCGAAGTCGGGGAGCTGTGCTCAGACGGGAGACGCGAAGATGAAAATCATCTTCGAACGGCTGGAGAATACGGGGCAGGGGGATGTGGCGCGTCGCGTCTACGTGGGGTCACAGGCTATCGCCTTCAGCGAGAGCCAGTGGATTCCTCTCACCATCAATGGAACGGCTGTTGTGGACAGTGGCCTCGTGGAGGCGGTGCCGGGGATTGCGGTGAGCCGACAGGCGGGTGTGGTGCGGCTTCTCCTCCACGGTTCGCTCTTGAGTGGCAAGGAAATCGTGGATGCCCGCGTGGTTTTCGACTACGCGCAGGTACAGAGTACGGACAATGACACGGGGCAGAATGCGATGGAGAGTCCCTTCGATGATGTTGTGAATGACGGTCCGGGCGGGGACGAAGTGGACACCGCGACAGATGGCAGGTCTGTCCTCGTGCAGACGCGCGTGACATTTGAAGACGACGCCGTATTCCTCTACTGGCAGAAGGCGGCGGGGACATCCAGCGCAAGCAGCGCCGGACAGGGGTCTTCGGCTTCTGGCACCCCAGCGGGATCTGCCGGCTCCTCGCAGTCCAGTACAGCAGCGAGCCAGCAGAGCCAGTCGAGTTTCTCCTCGGCGAGTGCAGGGGGCGGGGAGGAAGGAGGAGAGAGTAGCGTGAGTACGGAGCCACCGGATCCCTGCGCAGCTTCCTACATGCTTGATGCGAATGGCCGCATCGTGCTCCTGGAGCCTGCGGATGTGACTTTCGATATTCTCGGGTCCTCCATCACCTATGGGACGAATGGTCCCAAGGTACAAGTGCGCTTCAACACGAGCTTCGATGATGGGAAGACATGGCAGTCACTCTTCGGTTTCCGTGCGGTGAACGGTGGAGAGAGCCAACGCTTCACCGACATGCCTGCCGGGAGCAAGATCGCGCTCCAGGTGGAAGGGAGGTACTCCTGGCTCTTCAGGCGCACGGCTCGTTCGGGTGATGGGCAGGGGAGAATAAAGCTCTTCAAGCGTGAGGAAGCCGCTCCTGCGACTGCACCTTTCCGGCAGGGCAAACTCAAGAAGTTCCTCTCTGATATGCTGAGCGACGGGAAAGTCCACGTCGGGAAGCGCCAACTCCTCGTGCTTGCCGAGCTCCAGGACATCGGCGATGCCTCAGATTACCAGGATGGTGTCGTTGTGATCACACTCGAGAAGCCGGCAAGCCAGGGGATCTGTGGCACGCAGACAGACGAATCTGAAGAGGATGTTGGCTCCTCGAGTAGCACGGGGGGAAATGCTTCGAGCACAACGGGACAGATGATCACGATCTGCCACTTCCCGCCGGAGAATCGTAAGAGCCCACTTTCCATTGAGGTCGATGAAGCTGCCTGGGCAGCACACGCCGCGCACGGAGATCGTCTCGGTCCCTGCGAGGAGGATCAGGACGGAGACAGTGTGAGCAATGCAGAGGACCTCTGCCCGGGAACGTTCTTCCCGGAATCCGTGCCGACGGAATTCATGCTCTTCGATCGCTACGCCCTAACGGCCAACAGCGACATTTTCCGTGTCGGCCCGCGCAAGAAAGTGAGCCAGTATTCTCTGGATGACACGCGTGGCTGCAGCTGCGAGCAGCTCGTGGATGTGGCTGAGGGCGTGCGTGACTATCACTTCAATCAGTTCCCGAGCCTGCAGCGCCAGATGCGAAGCCTCTTCCCGTTCTACACGGAGGGTGCGCGCAGATTTGGTTGTGGTAAGGCGATTCTCGACATGGCACGCAAATAGCCCGTTTCGCTCCGAGGGGTTGGCACTGGTACCATAACCTCCAGTGCCAACCCCTCATTTGCGCGGGCTCCATCGTTCTCCATCACCTTCATACTGTGACACTCGCGGCGAAGTTTCTTGCCGGAGGGGGGGATTCCTCCTCCTCGAGAGTCTCATTGCGATCGCGGCATTTGCCATCTTCATGGGGGCTATTGGTCTCTCGCTCTTCGTCGGGCAGGAGGGGGTGCTTCGGAGCGCGCACCGCGTGCAAGCGACGCTCTTCTCCGAGCGGGCGATCGAAGCTGCGCGTGCCATACGGGATACGGATTTTGAAGACCTCGTGGAAGGTCAGCACGGCATTTGCATCGGGGCAGAAGGGAAATGGGCACTCTGTGGCGCACAGACGGAACAGGAGGGGTACACCACGGTCCTCACAGTTGAGCCGCTCACAGAGGATCATGTCCGCGTCTCCGCACGGACGGACTGGGATTTCGGAACCAAGCGCTTCGGGAGTGTCACGCTCTCCACAGAGCTCACGAATTGGCGCATCACCAAGCCCGTCGGTAACTGGGCAGCTCTCACGGTCGAGGGAGTGACGACAGAGACAGATATTCCGTTCTTCAATAGCATTGCCGTTGCAGGGAATTACGCGTTCGTCACGAGTGAGATATCCGATGGTGGGGCAGGTCTCTACATTTTTGACATCACGGATCTTTCCTTCCCACTCCGCATT
Source organism: Candidatus Peribacteraceae bacterium (assembly GCA_028717505.1). Lineage (GTDB taxonomy): Bacteria > Patescibacteriota > Gracilibacteria > Peribacterales > Peribacteraceae > JAQUNQ01. Next base: position 1,606 of record JAQUNQ010000020.1, on the reverse strand, counting down.
GCGAGCGGTTTCCAGCTCAATGCTGCGGGCTACCACCTTGCAGTGAGCGGCACGCGACTCTTCGTATGCACGAATGCGGAGTTCGCGGAAGTGCAGGTCTACGACATCTCCACCCCCTCCACTTTCTCCTCCACCAATCTCCTCGCATCCATCGATCTCCCGGGAGCCGGCCGCGCCCGTTCTCTCAGCCTGATGGGGGACACCCTCTTCATCGGGGCGCTGGAGAGTGCGACGGACGATGAGTTCTACGCCTATGACGTTTTAGACCTCGGTTCCATCGAGCTCTTGAGTTCCCTCTCGGATGAGGGGGCGTCCTTCAATGACATGGGCCTGAAAGATGGCTACGCATACCTTGCGACCTCCCTCGACCTCTCCGAGCTCAGAGTCATCGATGTCTTCGATCCCGAGCATGTCGTCTTTGCTCCGGGGAATGGATTCAATCTCACCGACGTGCATGATGGCACCGCGGTGGCGGTGGTGGGGAGTCGCCTCCTCTTCGGCCGCGCTATCGGTGATGCCATCGAGGAGCTCATTCTCTTCGATCTCTCCCAGAGTCCCGTCCCCTCCGCCTCCTCGGGAAAGTGGTATCAGGAGATGGGGGCGAGCGTGAAATCCCTCGCAGCGGAGCCGGGGGGTCAGTATGCGTTCGTCGCGACGGATTCGACGACACAGCAACTCCTCGTGATTGATCCGGAGAAATTCGCGAGCGGGCAGGTCCCCATTCTCGCCATCTACAAGCCATCGACGGGTGGTGGGCGCGCGGTGATGTATGATCCTCTCCGCGACCGGCTCTTCTTCGCCACCGAGAAATCCTTCTATGTCTTTCGCCCGGGATGATCACCTCCCCGCCACGCTCCGGCTACGTTTTTCTCATGAGCGTCCTCGCGATCGGTGCCATTGCCATGGCGAGCATCGGGACGCTTCTTGTTGTCTCCCTCGGTGTCCAGCGCAGCGGCTACACCATTCAGCAATCCAGTCAGGCGTTGGTCTACGCGCAGTCATGCGCGGAGCGGGCTCTCCTCACGCTGCGCGAGGACAGCGCCTATGCGGGGATGGAGGACATCACCTTCTCCGGAGGGTCATGCTCCATTCTGCGCGTTGGCGGATCGGGGAATGAAAACCGTTCGCTCTGTACGGAAGGGGCAGTCGGGAACACGACGCGCCGCCTTGAGATTATCCTGAAGCGGTTGCTTCCCTCGACGCAGGTGTATTCGTGGCAGGAAGTCGATGTCTTTTCCGCATGCAGTTACGAATGATCCATACTTCCTCTCATTGCCGGCATCGTCCTGCGGCTTCACTCGTGGAGCTGGTGCTCTTTCTCGCCTTCTTCGCGGCGGCGGGAAGCATCGTCCTCTCCATTCTCTTTGCGACGAGCGAGCAACGTGTCGCCCAACGAGCCATCTCCGCCGTGGAGCGCAACGGCCTCAAGGCGCTCCAGTCACTCTCGCGGCGGACACACCATGCTGAGCGGATCCTCGCACCTGCCCTCGGATCTTCCGGGACGATTCTGGCTCTGCAAATCTCACAGGAGAGCGAAAATCCTTCCATCGTGGCGCTCCTGAGCGGTGCGCTTGTGCTCGTCAGGCGCGATACACTCGAGGCACTC
>JAQUNQ010000019.1:14497-14933 GCA_028717505.1 Candidatus Peribacteraceae bacterium | reverse complement strand
TCAATCGTGACCCCGCCGTCCGTGCTGAACTCCCACCACGATCCGAGATCTCCGCCGTCTCCTGACGTCCATCCGCCGCAGTCATTCGCATCAGCAGTGTAACCCGGAGCGCCCATGGACGCCCAGCCGTTCACCATGCCGGAGAAGGACGAGAGATTCTGCTCGACCGAGGAGATGATCTCGTCCACCTGGCACATGTGGCTCCCCGCGAAGGCGTGCGTGCAGATTTCATTTGCCGCCTGATACCCCACGAGACTGCCCGTCCCGATGGAGCCATCGGAAGTCGCGACGGTCGTTCCGACAAATTTTCCTGCGGCCGTGAAGGTCTTCCAGCCTGTTCCGTCGTAGCCCTCGTAATCCGTCCCCGTCCAGCGGATGGTCCCTGCGCCCGTTCCCGTTCCGGGAGCGTAATCCCCCACGACGACCCCCCCCGTCA
>JAQUNQ010000019.1:0-14487 GCA_028717505.1 Candidatus Peribacteraceae bacterium | reverse complement strand
CCCCGTCACTGTGAAATCTCCCGTTATTTTCACATCATCCGAAAATTCAAACTGATTGGTGGTATCGGAGAATGTCAGCGTTTCCGCTCCGGCATCATTCCCGAAGGTCAATGTTGCATCGGCACCGCCGTTATCATGATTGATCGTGAGGTCGCTGTCGGTCGTGATGGCCCCCGTCGTATCGAGCGTGCTGTTCACCGTGGTGGCCCCATCGAGGACGGTGGCGCCGCTCACACTGAGCGACCCCGTCGCCGTTAAGTTCCCCTGAATGTAGAGCCCGCGCGTAAGTTGGAATCGGGTTTCGGAGCGGTTGAAGTAGAGCTTCTCCCCGAGCGTCGACCCGAAGCGGAGCTCGATGTCCGTGGTGCTGTCCCCATCATCGATGGTCGAGAAGGATTCCGTATTCACGAGAACCGTTGGGCTCCAGCTGGAAACCGCCTCCACCTGTGTCACCGAACATGTCACGAGGAAAAGCACCAAGAGTGCGCTTCCAAGAACACGAACTTTGAGGGAGAGTCTGCGGAAGAGAGGAGGCATTTGATTTTTTTGGTATTCGCATCATTTTATCAATGTTAAGAACATTTGTCATACCAGATTAGTAGACAATAGTATAATTATGTTTCCTTATGTTACTCTGAGAGGACTTCGACGTAGCGCAGAGTGAGGCGCCCAATCTGCATGGGGGAGCCATCTTTCGAGGAAACTTTGATGCGGATGACCACCTCTCCGCTTGCCGCCCACGTGGGTGCCCCCGCGAAGCCGAAGGAAGCCGTCGTCCAGCTCGTATTCGCCAGATCCTGCGCGCTGTCCCCCGAGAGAGTGGCCTCCGCCCCCGCCGTGTCGTAGACGGTGATGTCCGCCTGATTCAGATTTGCATCAGCCGAACCGGACCGATAGTCGAGCGTGAAGGGGGTCGCCGCCCAGCGGACGAAGTCCTCGGGAAGCGCCACACGAAGGAGGATGTCATAGTCCTGCAGGGTCCCGCGCGTGCTCTCCCACTGGTAGAAATTCCGGAGCGTGGCACCGGAGTGGTCCACGATGAGCTGGCCGACATTCTCGGAGCCGTCCCCCTCGAAGGCGGACCCCTCGTACATGGGTTCGAATGTCCGCGTCACGGTGCGCTCCGAGTCATCGCTGTTAAAGACGCGACGATCCGTCACCGAGACGACCTTCCCCCCCGAGGACACCACGGCGGCGAGGGGGATGTTCATGCGATCTGCCGGGAAGCCGACGGGAGAAATGGTGACGCCCGTGGAGGTGAAGAAGAGGTAGCTCGTCACGTCATCGGGAACGACCACTGTGCTCCCCGCGAACTGCGTGACATTCCCGCCGAGACGGTAGTCGCCCCGTGCGACGCTCACCGAAAGTCCGGCCCCCGTGGAAACCTTCAAGTGGGAATTGTCTGCAGAACTCGTGATTTGCGTGATATCCACGCCGTTGATGAGCCCCGTCACCGTGAGGTTTCCGTCCACCGACGCGTTGGATTTGAGGGTGGTCTGCCCCTCGACGGTGAGGCTGCCGCTCGCCGTCAGATTCTCTGTCACGTGCACATCGTCCGAGAACTCGAAGCGTCCTTCGGCATCCAGGAACTTGACCGTCTCGGCTCCCGCATCATTGCCGAAGGTGAGCACGGCATCCGCGGCACCGTTGTCGCTGTTCACGGTGATATTCCCGTTCGTCAGGAGATCGCCGGAAGCCGCCAGACCCGCTCCATCCGCAATGGTGAGGGCTCCGTGCATCTGCGTCGTCCCTTCCACGACGAGCGTGCCGCTGCTCGTGAGCTCCTGCTCCGCATGCAGCACGCTGCCGGAGACCGTTCCCTGCACTTCGATGCCGGCATTGAAGACGAATGCATCGAGCCCGATGTCGTAGGTGATCGTCTTGGCGAGCGAGCCGCCAAACTGCAGGGAGATCTTATCCGCAGCCGTCCCGTCACTGTCGAGCGTGAAGGTTTCCAGATTCGTCGCCCCCGGGATGGTGCTCGTCGGGAGGAGCCCCCCATCGCCGAGCAGCGGGATGGAGCCACTCCCCGTCCCGATATCCCGCTGGTCGAGAAGGTCCGCATTGAGGGCGTTGGGCACCGAACTCAGAGGCGCACGATCAACCGCAGTATCAGCAGAATCGACATCGAGGAGCTCATAGGCCGTGGCATCGCTGCCGGCAGCCTTCACCTCAATCTGAAGATGGAGATTGTTCAGGACCGATGGCGCGAGAGCGGCAAAGTCCGGCAGCGCCTCCGCGCTGCCAAGCGTCACCGTGAAATACCCCTGCGCATTGGGCGTGACGGTGAATGCCTCTTTCCAGTCTGCATACGTCGCCGCAGTCGTATTGATGGCGCCGGTACCCGACACGTCACTCGTCACGAAGTCCGCACTCGACCACAAGCTGAAGCGCACGGTATGACTGGTCGTGATCGCTTCCCCGCCCGCATTCAGCAGGTGCCCGTTGTAGACGATACGCTGCGGCACCGAGGAGGCCGCATGTGTGAGGGGAACGCACAGGATCACGAGCACGCCGATGCCAACAAGATGGAACCAAAGGGGAAAGCGCCGGCGTGTCTTCTTTTTTCCCTTGTAGAGGGAAGAAATTTTCCAATTATTCTTTCGGTCACGGCGCCGCTTCGCCTGCCACCATCGAATGATCATGCCGATGACGATCAGCAGGAAGCCGATGAGAAGGAGCAGGATATCCGTCTTCTGCAGGAAGATTTCCATCCCCCGCAACGTTCCCAGCAGCGAGACATCGGGGAGCTTGAAGAGATACAGCCGATAGACGCACACCACCTCCGTGCCGGAAGTCGCGGCATTCCTGATGGGCATTTCTGTCCGCTCACAGTATTCGTATTCTCCGGCTTCCGATGGGCGCGCAGATGGCAGTTCCTGCCCGGGCTCTCCGGCGCTTGGCGGGGGAGGCACTTCCACTCCAGCCCCATGAACCACCTGCGGGCGCCGCGAAGGCGCAGACGGCTGCGCAGGCTGCGACGGAACAAGCTCGGACGGAATAACCAGAGGAATCCCCTGTGACGCAGCACTCGATGACGCGCCGGTCGGCACGGTGGGCACAGACGGGAACAGTTCTCCTCCTCCCCCTCCCTCCTCCTCTCCTCGCCGACCCCCCGGCGGATTTTCCGCTTCGCTCGAAGCAGCGGAAGAAGTGGAGACACTGCTCGAAGAAGAAGAAGAAGAAGAAGAAGAAGAAACGATCGGCGGTCCCGACACGATCTGGTAGTTCGCGCTCACAACGGGGAGCGGCACCCATGTCATCCCATCTTCATTCAGAAGAAAGTTCGCGGAGACACTCGGCCCGCGCTGACTGTAATTTGGCAATTCATCGTAGAGCTGGTAAGACGCGCTCTCGGCTGCCGATGCCCCTGCGGGAATTGCCAGGAGAACCCAACCAAGCAGCAGAATTTGTGCGAAAATGACTATTTTTGTATTCATGGTAATTTCGTATTATTTTATCATATTTCTTAATAAATGTCTATATCCCTCCCCGGCTCGAGATTTTGATGCCTCCAGCTGAAAAAGCGTGTTTGCCACTCAATTTTTCCTCTGATACGATCACGGCACTTTTCACCTTCGCCATGTCCCCTCTCCCCATCCGTCTTTCGCGTTCCTTCAGCTTCGCACTCGGAACGGCGCTTTTCCTCGTTCCCACCCTCTCGGCCGCAGAGGGATTCTCGGACATCCCTGCGGGGAGCCCCCTTGCCGAAGCGGTGACCTACCTCCAGTCGCAGGGCGTCATCTCGGGCTATCCGGATGGCACCTTCAAGCCGAACAAGTCCGTGAACCGCGCAGAGGCAATCAAGATCATCATTGCCCCCCTCCTCAAGCCGGAAGCCTTGAGCCAGCTCACGGCAACCCCCTTCAACGATGTGAAGACGGGCGACTGGTACCTCCCGTACGTGGAGGCGGCACGGCAGAACTCCATCATTGACGGCCCTCCGGCGAAGGTTTCCTTCTTCGGGACACAGACCGTCAAGAAAATGGAATTCATCAAGATGCTCCTCCTCGCTTACAAGGTGGATCCGAACTCCTTCAGTGAGATCCGCCTCCCGCTCTCCGGCGATGTCACGGATCCCAATGCCTGGTACTACCCGCACCTCCGCTATGCGCTCACCTCCTCCATGACGATGGTGAGCAACCAGGGCACCCTCGATCCGGGACGGGAGCTCACGCGCGGTGATACGGCTCTGCTCCTGTACCGATACATCATGTACCGCTCCGGCAGGCGCACGCAGGCCCTCCTCTCCGAGGCGGAGAGCGAGATTATCATCGTGCTTGGCATGCTCGAAGCGAACAACATCGAGCAGGCGGAGTACGCCTCCGCCCGTGCGCTCCTCGCAGCACGCGGCGCCAACGCCAGCGCTCCCAATCAACCCCTCGTGCAGGGGGCCCTGAAGATCACCGAGTCTTTCCGCGCGATCGTCCGTGCCTACCGCGCCGGCATAGACAAGCAGTATGAGGAGGCCATTCGCCTCTCGGGCGAAGCATGGAACCTCGCGGCTCGCGGGAAGGAATTGAGCCCGAATCTCGCCACGCTGGCCGAGCAGGTGCAGGACATCGCGAAGAAACTCGCTGACAGTGCACGTGCCGCCTCCGGGCAGGCCTCGTAGAGGTGATGCCTTGCATGTCCCACCCCCCCTCTCTCCGCTTCAGCGCTCCCGTCATCAAGGGGGCAGGCCGCGGCAGGATCATCGGCTCTCCGACGGTGAACCTCGCGCTCACCTCTGTCCCCGCAAAGCTCCCCTTCGGCATCTTCGCCTGCGGGGCGAGCTTCGATGCGCACACACACCCCGCCGTGCTGCACTACGGGCCCCGTCCGGTCTTCCGCGAAGGAGTCTCGTGTGAAGTGCACTTCCTTGATGGAGATATCGAACATGCGCCGGAGACTCTCACCGTCACCGTCGTGAAGCGTCTGCGGGATATCCGGAATTTTCCGTCCCCGGAAGCACTCCAGAAGCAGATTGCCATCGACGTCGCGGAGGCTCGTGCTATCCTCACCGCTCCATGAAACGCCTCCTCCGCTCCCTCAAGAAAGCGATCCCCCAGCGACATCCCCTGCGCCTCGCGTGGCACCACGCGAAGGCCTTCCTCGCGGCGCTCCTCTCCGGCTTCCCGGCGCGCCATCTCACCATCATCGCCATCACCGGCACCGACGGGAAGACGACGACCGTCGGCATGACGGCACACATCCTCGCCCAGGCGGGCCTCCGCGTCGGCGCACTCTCCACGGCTTTCCTGCAGATGGAGGACGCCATGGAATGGAATACCACGCAGAAGACCTCCCCCTCCCCCTTCCTCATTCAGCGCTTCCTCCGGCGTCTCCTCCGCGCGGGATGCACCCACGCCGTCCTCGAGACCTCCTCCCACGGGCTCGTGCAGGGGAGGCTCCGCGCCACTTGGCCGCGCGTGGCTGCGATCACCAATACCACCCCCGAGCACCTCGACTATCACGGCACCCTGGAGCAGTACCGGCGGGACAAGGGCCTCCTCTTCGCCATGCTGCGACGAGACGGGACGAAGGTCCTGAACCGCGATGACGGGAGCTTTTCGCTCTTCGCACAGATCCCCTCGTCGCACACCCTCACCTTCGGAACCACCCCCGCAGCGGATCTCTCCCTCACGGACAGCGCCGAATCCCCACAAGGCGTGCGCGGCACGGTACACCTCACCCGCCCGGACCAGCGCCTCCCCCTCGCGCTCCGCATTCACGGGCTGTTCAATCTGGAGAATGCCCTCTGCGCCATCGCCTGCGCGCAGGCGGTCGGCATCCCTCCCGAGCGGTCCATCGAAGCGCTTCGGAGCTTTCCGGGCGTCCCCGGGAGAATGGAGCAGATTGACGAGGGGCAGCCCTTCTCCGTCTTCGTGGATTTCACGGTGACTCCCGCTGCCTACGAGAAGACGCTCACGACGCTCCGGGCTCTGCTACCTCCGGACAAGCGCCTCCTCGCTCTCACGGGAAGCTGCGGGGACCGCATGCGCGAGAAGCGCCCGCAGGTCGGCGCGCTCTGCTCCCGCCTCGCAGATATTGTCGTCGTCACGAACGAGGACCCGTATACGGAAGACCCGCACACGATCATCGAGGAAGTGTGGGCCGGGATCGATCAAGCTCACTGCGACGCGCATAAGATCTTCGACCGCCGCGAGGCGATGGCCTTCCTCTTCGCGAAGGCGGAGCCCGGCGACGCCGTCATCCTCTGCGCGAAAGGGAGCGACACGACGATGATGACCGCGGAGGGGCAGATTCCCTGGGATGAGCGCGCGATCGCCCGGGAGCTCTTGAAGAAAATGGTGAAATGAACATCTCAGTCCTGCAAACAACATACATGGGTTGGCTCCGCGCGCCACGGGGGGTGAAGGGGGAGGCCCTGTCCGCAGACGTTGCCGACGAGTCTGCTCCGAAGCCTTGGAGGAGCAGATGAGGAGGCACAGGGCCGGGTGGAGCGGGCTTTGGCGCGCGGTGCGCTCTCTTTGCTTCTTTCTCTGTCGGGCAGACAGAGAAAGAAGGAATCACAGGGCTTCTCCAGCGGAACGAGTGTTGCCCTTTCTTTGCCAAGCGCGGCAAAGAAAGGGCGAAACCCTTCGACTGCGCTCAGGACAGGGAAAGCGCTGCGCCGATGACCCCCTCCGCTATCGCCGCCACATCGGCGCGTTTCCGGGATTTTGTAGGCTGTTTTTGTTTCGCATCTTCCTGCTCCTTCATCAACGATGGAGCTGCCACCAGAACACAACTCCTCTCCTGCTGCGATACCGAGTGAATGGACCATCTTCTAGCCTGACACTGTCCGCATGACACGCTCCTCTTCCGCTGTCATCGCCGGCATCGACGAAGCCGGCCGGGGTGCGCTCGCAGGGCCGGTCGTGGCGGCCGCCTGCGTCCTGAACGCCGTCTCCCTGCACCCCCTCATCCGTGACAGCAAGCAACTCACCCCCGAGGAACGCGAGGAGGCTTTCTGCTGGATCGCCAGCCACTGCGCGTATGGCATCGGCCTCGTGGAGGCGCAGGACATCGACAAGAACGGCATCCTCGCCGCGACCGAGAAGGCCATGCAAATAGCAGTCCGGGAGCTCTCCGAAATCATGGAGCCCACGTACCTCCTCGTCGACGGTCGCGACAAGTTCTGGTTCAACCTCCCCCACAGTTCCCTCATCCGCGGGGACGAGATCGAGCCCTGCATTTCGGCGGCGTCCATCGTCGCCAAAGTCACCCGCGACCGCCTCATGACGGAGTACGCGCGGAAGTGGCCGACCTTCGGGTTCGATGACCACAAAGGCTACGGCGTCCCCCAGCACCTCGAAGCCATCCGCCAGCACGGCGCGAGCCCGCTGCACCGCCAGACATTCCTGCGCAATCTCTTCGCATCAATCACACCCGCCGCCGCGACCACCACCAGAGCAGAACGCCGGCGAGGAAGAGTGGCACCGTGAAGAATTGCGCACGCGTGAAGAGAAAACCACTGACGGATACGAGAGGGATGTCCTGCTCCCGCAGCTCCTCGAGGAGGAAGCGGAGAATGCTGTAGAGCATCAGGAAGAGCGCCGTCGTGCTTCCGGGACGCTGCACGGATCTCCGGAGGTGGAGGAAGCACACGAGCGCAAGGAGGAGATCCTTCGCAATCGCATAGAGTTGCACGGGATGGCGCAGCCCCTGTGCGCCGGGGAATTCCATGCCCCAGGGGAGCGTCGTCACCGTCCCATAGAGCTCCTGATTGATGAAGTTCCCCAGGCGCCCGAGCGCGAGGCCGATCGCAGCGGGGACGATGCAGAGGTCGACGAGGTGGAGGAGCGGGATGCCCTTCCGCCGCGCCACAAGGAGGAGGGCAATCGCCACGCCGAGGAAACCGCCGTGCGAGGACATGCCTCCGTGCCAGACGGCGAAGACCTCAAGCGGATGCTGCCAGAAGAAAATGGGGTCGTAGAGGAGGACATACCCGAGACGGCCACCGAGGAGCACGCCGATAATTCCCGCGGAGAGCACGCCTGACCACTCATCGCTCGAAAGCGTAAGACCGCGCCACTTCTGCAGGCGCGGGAGGAGGACGAAGGCGAGGAGGAAGGCAGCGACGTAGAGAATCCCGTACCACCGCACATCCCACCCGAAGAGTGTGAGGGCGACTGTGCGGGAGGGGAAGAGCGCGAACACGGGAAAAGTATACCCCTTCCGCCCCTCCCGCTGAGCACCACCTTATTTTTGAAGTTCCGCCACCACGACGAGCCGGTCCTTCGTCGTTCCGACGGGGTAGCACGTGATGATCTTGAGGAGACTCCTCTCCTGCTCCTGCAGGAGGATGGAGGTCTCGCCGGCGGGAACGACCTGCGTGTCGATCACTTCGAAGGTGAAGGTTGTGCCGCCAGCACTCAGCGTGATGGCATCCCCTTTCTCCAGTTGCGGCAATTGGGCGAAGACGTGTCCATAGGCACTCGCCTCCGCACGCGGCGAGGGAGGACTGCTGTGTCCGGCGATGAAGACGGTCCCGCGCCTCCCGGGGGTTACGGAGTGCGGATACTCCACGACACCGTACCGGAGCCCCACCTGCATCTGCTTCTCCAGGAGATCCCACTCCTGCCGCCCCCAGTACGTGAGCGAGGGGAGGAGCACCGGAACGCGCACGTGAATGGCGGGGATGGAGAGCGTCGCATGCTCGGCAATCTCCCACTCCTGCAGTTCGCTCCGCGGCGTCCCGCCTTGCGCACTTTCTCCGGCAGAGGAAGAGCTCTTCGCTGAAGATGCGTCTGCTACCGGGGGTTCTGATGGAGCTGCTTCTGCGGGAGCTGCCGGATGCTCCGTTCCACCGCTCTCTCCCGGGAGATCCCCCCATGCATCGAAGGAAACCACGGGACCCCCGGTCCTTTCCTCCTCTCCCACCTGCTCCGCGAGGACGGTCGTCCACAGGATGAACGAGATCGCGAGCATGTAAGTCGCGAGGAAATACGCGGCGAGAACCTGTTGTTTCTTTTTCATGTTCAATTGATATTATAAAATATTTTGTAATATATATCAAATGTCGCGATTTGCGGTGTATTGGCCCTACAGGAGCGTGTACAGTCACCCCGCATTGCTTCGGATTCCATGCGCATCCTCGCCCTCGAAACATCGTGCGACGAAACAGCGGCGGCGATCGTGGAGGAGGGCACGCATGTCCTCGGGTCCGTGATCGCGAGCTCGCGGGAAGTCTTCGCCCGCGCGGGCGGCGTTATCCCGGAGGAAGCGGCACGCATGCAGGTAACCTGCATCCATCCCGTCCTCGACCAGGTGTTTTCGCAGGCAGGCATCACGGAAAAGGACATCGACCTCCTCGCCGTGACGCGCGGCCCGGGCCTCCTCGGGTCCCTCCTTGTGGGAACGACCACTGCGCGGATGCTCGCCTCCCTCTGGAAGAAGCCCCTCCTCGGCATCCACCACACGCTCGGACACTTGAGTTCCCCGTGGCTCTCCTGCACAGAGACGCCGCGCTTCCCCCTCCTCACGCTCTCCGCTTCCGGAGGACACACGGAGCTCTGGTACAGGACGGATCATCTGCACGGAGAGATCTTGGGCTCCACGCGCGACGACGCGGCGGGGGAAGCCTTCGACAAGGGCGCCAGTCTCCTCGGCCTCCCCTATCCGGGGGGCCCCTCCCTCGCGCGCGCCGCGGAGCAGGGCGACCCGCACGCCTTCCCCTTCCCCCTGCCCCTCGCAGGGGACTCCACACTCGACTTCAGCTTTTCGGGTTTGAAGACTGCGCTCAAGTACACGCTCCGTGATCTCGGCACGGATGGCGCGGCACCGGAGCGCAAGGCCGATCTCGCGGCCTCGTACCAGCATGCCCTCTGCCGGCACCTCATCCAGCGCATCACGCAGGCACTGGCACGCTGTCCGGATGCGCAGGAGGTGCACCTCGTCGGTGGTGTCTCCGCCAACCAGCATCTCCGCTCCCTCGTGCAGGATGTCTGCGACGGGCGCACACTCCGCACTCCTCTCCGCCTCGAGTTCTGCACGGACAATGCCGCCATGATCGCCGCGGCCGCTTTCTTCGCCTCCAGGGAACAACAGGAAAAACCCGGCTTACCCTTCACGACCGCCGCCTCCCTCCCCTCCTCCGCGGCGCTCTCCCCCGCGTGAAGAGCGGGGAAACGCTAGAAGGACCCGAGCATCGGGAGGACGGCCGTAAGTGCGATACCCAAGGCCCCGATGATTGCAAGGATGCGGATGGCGTGCTTCTTCTTCATGGTTGCTTGACGGTAATGCTCAGGGGGTCAGAAGTGGAGACGCTGTTCCCCGCGCGCAGGGTGAGGGTGACAGTATACGTGCCGGCCTTCTGGAAGTCATGTGTGGGGTTCTTCTGGTCACTCGTCCACCCGTCGCCGAAGTCCCACACGAACGTAGCTCCAGCGGTCATGGTAGAACAGTCGCTCGAGAAGAGCACGCCAAGCGGCACCTTCCCCTCCGTGCGGCTCGCGGAGATGCACGCATCCATGATCGGCTCGCGGATGACGATGGTCTTCTTGGACTCGAACGTCTTGCCGCTCGTCGTGAAGACCTTGGCCCCCACCTCGAAGGTCCCCGGCTGCTTGAAGGTGTGCTCCACCTGCGCGCCCCTCTGCAGCGGTCCCGTCTCCTTCTCATCACTGAACACCCACTCAAATCCCGTGATCTCCTCGCCGGGAATGGAGGTCTCGGATGCGTCGAAGCGCACCTTCACCGGCGCCACACCCCCCTCGGGATTCATGAGGATCGTCACGAGGTTCGAGAGGGGCAGCACCTCGACGGAAATGGGGACGCGGAGCGCTTTGGAATCCGGCCCCTGCGCGAGGAGGGTGAGCGTGTAACTCCCCTCACGGCGATACACCGCCTGTACCTCGTTCTTCGTGGATCCCACGCTCGTCGCATCGGGAGCCTCCCACTGGAAATCAATGAGCGGCATATTCGTGCGGGGCTTGAGATTGACCGTCACCGGCACCTCGCCCGAGATCTTCCCGGACTTCACTTCCGGTGTGCCCATGAAGGAGAGATCGGGGAGATCGAGCTTCTGCACGATGCGCACCACCTTGACGATCTTCGCCACTTTCCCGTCCTCCGTGCGAATCTCCGCGGTGACGGGGTAGATGCCCTGCCGCTCGAAGGTGTGGCCGACCCGCTCGCCGCGCGCCTCCGATCCGTCCCCGTAATTCCACAGGATGATCCGCACCTTCTCCTGCGTCTCCGCGCGGAACAGGACGCCGAAGGGCGCGGGACTCACGAGGATCTCCGGCTGCGTGATGACCTTCACGTCGAAGGGGAGAGGCGGAGCCTTGGAGACTTCGATGGTCCGCTCGATCGTCCGGATGGCACCATTCTTCATCTTGAGGATGGCCTTCACCTTCACCGGACCCTCCGCGTAGAACGTGTGCGCGACGGAGAGATCCGTCGTCGTCACCTCCGGCTCGTCATTCTCATCGAAGTCCCACTGCACATTCTCCACATCCTCCTTCTTCTCGACGATCTGCTCCACACTGAAGCGCACCGGCTCATCGAGGATGGGCGGCCACGGCGTCACGGAGAACACGGCATCGGGGATGACGAGACGGAGCGTGACCCTGCGCACCGATCCCCCCTTGAGATAGATCGTCACCGCGACAGTGTACGAGCCCTGTTTGTCATACTGCGCTGTGACGGTGGGATCGATGGTCTGCTCGTTCATCTGCCCGTCCCCCTCGAAATCCCAGATGTACTTCTCAGGCACGAACCCTTTGCGGTTGAGGATGGCCACCGCGCCGCTCAGGCTGAACGTCACGGGCACCGGCGCCACCAAATCCTCCTGGCTCGCAGGCGATGTGATCGCGATCGTGAGGGGCGGTTCGCGCGTGATGAAGAAGGGCACGACGGCGCTCAGGATCAAAGCCGGGAAGACGAGTACCGCGAGACGGACCATGCCGATCCTCCTGCGGAAGAGGGAGATGCCCTCCACCGCACTCAGACGCATGTACCCCAGCACCCCGATCCCGAGGAGCACGACCGCCACAACCGCGGCAACGAGAATCCCCGGCTGCAGGAACACATTGAATTTTCCCGTGGCATCGGGCAGGACGGAGAGAAGGAAGAATGACCAGAGGACATAGAGGAGGTACGGTATCCCGAGGAGCAGGAGCAGGAGGACGCGCATGCGCCGACGGGCCGCGATGGACACGGGCGGCTGCGGAGCGGGATCGGGCGCCGGACGCTCCTCCTCCGGAGGAGGGGGGGCGATCCCATCGACGAGTGGCGGTGAGGGTTCGGGCATGCGTGTTGCTTACTGCGCAGAAGCAGGAGCGGCCGGCTGCTCTTCCATGAGCTTCTGCAACTCCCCGAGGCCCGAGGAGCCGGCTTGCGATCCGAAGAGATTCAGAGGAGTGAGGAGCTTGGCATCCTGTGGCAGTGTGAGCGGCGGTACAGCGTTGTGATCCGTGAGGCTCGCGGTGAAGGTTCCATTGAGGGTGAGATCCTCCCCGAGGGCAAAGGACTTGATGTTCCAGATGATCTTCTGGACGAAGAAGGTTTCCGCATCGATCCAGAGCTCTCCATCCGCCTGCAGCGTGCTCAGGGACTGCTCCGTGGCGGTGCGGTCGAAGGGCTGTTGTTGCTCCACCGCCACCTGCTCGAGATATGCAAGGAGTTTGGCAGCATCCACTGTGACCGCATAGTGATAGGCCTCCCGTCCATTGATCTCCGTCATCCCGAGATCCTTCGTCACCTGCACCACCTGCGACTGTGCGCGGATGAGGCTGGGGGGCGGTGTGATATCCGCGGCGGGAGCTTTTTCCTGCGCCGCGCTCGACGGGAGGAACCACCACTTATTGAGGAGGTACTGCAGGAGATCTTCCTTGAAGAGATCCGATGCCGGATCGACCGAGAGCGCCGAGAGGCGGAAGTACACCTCCTCCTTCCCCACCAAAAACACGTCCGACGTCGCGGTAATTGTGAAGGATTCCCCTCCCTCCGGCGCCATCTGCGCCGCGGCATCCAGCGTGAACGAGACCTGCTCCCCCCCATCCTGCAGGGCTCCCGTGAGCTTCGCGGTCCCCGTCGTCGGCATCGTGGAGGAAGTGACCGCGTACTCCGCATCCACCGTGAAGTGCGCGGAGAGGAGCTCGCTGCTCTTCTGCGCCGCGTTGCGCAGGACCTCCTCGGGCTGCAACCCCTGAGTCAGCGGGCCGCAGGAAACAAGAAGAGACAGGAGAAACCCAAGAGGCAGGAGTCGTCGCATGGTCGAGGGGAAATGCGGATCCAGTGTGCACATTTCCTCCGTCCGTGACAATTCCCTACGGACACGATGCGACGATGAGCGCAAGCGCACCTCTCAGTTCCGCACCTCCTCGACGAGGAGATCACTCGCCTCCTCAAGGAGGAACTTGATCGTGCGCCGCCGGCTCGCGCGGACATCGGCGCGCACCTGCAGGACCTGCGTCTGATGGGGCGTGAGGACGAGCGGCGGATCGAAGAGGAAGCATATATGCTCGCCGTCGAGGCGGCTCATGACGGGGGTCACCCGCCGGCCGCGCCCGTTCTCCAGCGAGAGATTCTGCAGATCCGCATTCCGCGCGGAGCCGCGATTGGTGAGCGTCATTGCCTCGACGCGCTGGTTGCGCGTCCCCTCGGCCGTGAGCGTGAAGCGCGCCACGATGCGCCCGGCGCCGTACGTCACGGATCCCGTGAGCGGGAGATCGCCCACCGTGACCGATCCCACCGCCTCCCCGGCCGTCCGCCTCGTCCCATCAGTAGTCACGAGCCGAAGCTCAACCGCTCTCCCCCCCGCATCGATGTCCTCCGCGCGCGCTCGATGACCATCCGGTGCTCTCCGGCGGGGGCGGCGGAGGACGCAAAATCCGCGAGCACCGTGAGCTGCGATGTCCCGCACGCGGGAACGGAAAAATCCCGCAGGTCGATCCGCAGACGCCCGTCCCGGGAGGAGAAGGTCCTCCCGCGCGTCAGCCGTTGTCCTCCGCGCATGACATACACAGCCTCAAGATCGGAAGTCTCCCCCATGCCGCGGTGCCGGAGGGTGAGTCCCGTGACGGGAATCTCCTCCCCGCAGGAAGCCGAGAGCGTGAGGAGAAGCATCGGGACGCGCTGTGCCCCCGGCGGGACAGAACCGCTCTGGAGTGTCTGAACCACCGCCGTGAGCGTTCCCTGTCCGGAAGGAGAGGTACCGGCCGCGGCCGGCATCAACGCAAACTGCGGCGAGAGGAGCGAGGCAACGAGAAGCGGGGTGAGCAGCATTCATCTCCAGTGTAGCACTTGCATCGTGATCGGTCTGTGTCCGGGATGCCCCTCTCTCCAGCCGGACACCGAAGATTGACTTGTATGAGACCTCCCCCTCTTGATAGAGTCTCGCTAAGTATATGTTCCTCCGGGCATCTGTCGTCGAGCTTGCGATCAGTGCTGTGCTGACAGTCCTGATTGCGAACGTCGTCCTGCAGATGGAAAGCGCCACCCCCCCGCTCCAGGGGGCGCTCTCTTTCTCGAGGGGGGTGCCGGGCGCCACGCTCC
>JAQUNQ010000018.1 GCA_028717505.1 Candidatus Peribacteraceae bacterium | reverse complement strand
CTACCTCATCTTCGGCGCGGGAGACAATGAGGACTGCCTCTACGGGAAATTCGTGGTGTACTGCAAAGACTGTGTCGATTGCCTGTCGGTGTACTCATCCGAACTCTGCTACGAAGGCGTGGCTTCCGAACAATGCTACGGCTGCCGCTCCTTCGTGAACTGCCGGAACTGCCGCAATTGCACCATGATCGAAGACTGCCTGGGATGCATGGATTGCATCGGATGCTTCGGCCTGCGGGCGAAGCAGCACTGCATCTTCAATCAGCAGCATTCCGCGGAAGAATACGAGCGACTCTCCCGGGAATTCTCCCCGCTCTCCCATAACAATATTGATGTCCTCCGCAAGAAGCTCGCAGAACTCAAGGCGACGCTCCCCCACCCCCACGCGCACATTTTCGCGTCCGAGAACTGCACCGGGGACAGCGTCTACAATTCAAAAAATTGTTTGAACGCCTTTGACTGCAAGCAGTGCGAAGACTGCCGGTACCTCTACTTCTCGCCGAAGACGCTCTGCACGCAGGATTGCGCCTTCTGCGCGCCGGATGGGGACCGCTACTGCTTCAATGTCTGCTCCACGGTGGACCTGGAGTCGTCGATGGCCTGCTTCTATGTGTGGTACGGGTCGAACGTGTACTACTCGCTCGAGTGCCATCACAACAGTAACATCTTCGGCTGCGTGGGACTGAAGAACCAGCGATACTGCGTTCTCAACAAGCAGTACACGAAGGACGAGTACGAAGCACTGGTTTCCAAAATCATCGCATCCATGCGCGCGAACGGCGAATGGGGCGAATACCTGCCTGCGAGCTTGAGCCCCTTCGCCTACAACGAAACCATCGCCCAGGAGTACTTCCCCCTCACAGAGCAAGAAGTCCTGCAGAGAGGATGGAGATGGCGCGAGGAGCAGGAGGAAATCACGAAGGTTTCCAAGGTGATCGCAGCGGAGAAATTGCCGGACACGCTCGCGGAAATCCCGGATGACATCCTCCACTGGCCCATCACCTGCGCGGCGACGAAACGGCCATTCCAAATCGTGAAGCAGGAGTTGGATTTCTACCGGAAGATGCATCTCCCCATTCCGCATCTTCATCCCGATGAGCGGCACAGACGGAGAGTCGCCTGCCGGAATCCCTACAAGCTCTGGACCCGCCCCTGCATGAAGTGCGGGAAGGAGATGGAGACGACCTATGCGCCCGAACGGCCGGAAAAAGTGTACTGCGAGACGTGCTATCTGAAAGAGGTATACTGACGCCCAATGCCCACTCAATGTAGAGACTGTGGCCGCCCCTTCGAGATCACTCCGCGCGACACCGCCTTCCTCGCAGAACTCAAGCTCCCTCCTCCGAAAGCATGCCCTGACTGCCGTTCGCTCCTGCGCTGCTCGCACCGCAATGAGCGCAGCCTTTCGAAGCGCGCCTGCAGCCTCTGCAAGAAGGACATCGTCTCCATGTACGCGGCAGATGCCCCCTTCCCCGTCTACTGCCACGACTGCTTCTTCTCCGACCGCTGGAATCCGCTGGACTTCGGCCAGCCCTACCGCGAGGACATCCCGTTCTTCGAGCAACTGAAGGCGCTCCTCGACCGCGTCCCGCGCCTCTCGATCATCAATAAGCAAACCGAGAACAGCGAGTACTCAAACTATTCCTTCGCCAACAAGAACTGTTACCTCACCTTCGGGAGCCACTACGAGGAGGACTGCCTCTACGGCGCCTACTCCACCAAGAACAAGGATTGCCTCGACTGCCTCTGGATCTATGGGAGCGAACTCCAGTACGAGTGTCTCTTTTCCAAGAACTGCAACCGCTCCATCTTCCTGGATCACTGCGCCGACTGCTCCGACTGTGCCTTCTCGATCGATCTGAAGGCCTGCATGCACTGCTGCTTCTGCAGCAACATACACCACAAAAAGTACTGCATCTTCAATGAGCAGCTGACGAAGGAGGAGTACGAGCGGCGACTCGCCGCGCTCCACTTCGACACGTGGAGCGGCCTGAAGGAAGCGAAGCGCATCTTCAGCGAGGAGATGCCGAAGCGCTTCCCCGTCCGCGCCTTCTACCAGATCCAGTGCGAGGACTGCGAGGGGAGCATGCTCGTCCAGTGCAAGAATGTGCGCCGCTGCTTCTTCAGCACGCTCTGCGAGGACATCACGTACGGCGTGCAGATCGACAACACATTCCACGCGGCGGACATGGACTACATGGGCTACGACCGGAGCGAGCGTGTGTATCAGACCATCGGCTGCCAGGGGCTCTTCGACTGCATCTCCTGCAACGCCTGCTGGCACGGGAGCGGCCTTCGGTACTGCCAGTCAAGCTTCTCCTGCCACGACTGCTTCGGCTGCATTTCCCTCCAGCAGAAGAAGCACTGCGTCCTGAACCGCGAATACGCGGAGGATGAGTACCGCGCGCTCGCGGAGCGGATCAGGGGAGGCATGGAGAAGGATGGCACATGGGGCGAGTTCTTCCCCCTCTCCCTCACACCCTTCGCCTACAACGAGACGATGGCCCTCGACTGGTTCCCGCTCACGGAAGCGGAGGCGAAGAAGCGCGGCTACCGCTGGAAGACCGACGATGAAATCCCGGACGTGAAGAAGATCATCAATGCCAAGGACCTCCCCGAGCGCGTCGGGGATATCCCCGACGATGTGCTCAACTGGGCCATCAAATGCGAAGCGACCAAGCGGCCGTACCGCATCGTGAAGAAAGAGCTGGAGTTTCACAGAACCATGAATCTTCCGCTGCCGCGCCACCATCCGGAGGAGCGCCATCGCATGCGCCTCCGCCGCCGCCACGGACGCACGCTCTGGAAGCGCACCTGCATGAAGTGCGGGAAGGAGACGCAATCGATCTACCCGCCCAAACGGCCGGCCGTTCGAGGCTCCAAGGAGCCCTCAGGCTCCCGAGGAGAGATTATTCACTGCGAGGAGTGTTATTTGAAGGAGGTATACTGACCTCTCATGCAAAAGCCCTGCAAGCAATGCGGCCAAGCCTTCGACATCACTTCGGACGACACGGAATTCTACGCTCAGCTGCATGTTCCCGCTCCCACGTGGTGCCCGCCGTGCCGCGAGATGCGGCGGATGGCGTGGTACACCGAGCGGTACCTGTACCCGGGCCAGTGCGCGCTCTGCAAGAAGAGCGTGATCTCGCAATTCGAACCGCGTAATCCCCGCGCCAAGACGCAGTATTGCTTGAACTGCTGGTGGAGCGACACGTGGGATCCCCTCTCCTACGGACGCGACTACGATCCGCAGCGCCCGTTCTTCGCGCAGCTCCACGAGCTCGAGATGGCCGTGCCCTACGCCTGCACGACGAACGATACGGTGCTCGAAAACTGCGACTACACGCACCAGACGGGACACAGCAAGAATTGCTATCTCGTCTTCCACACCTCGCTCTGCGAGGACTGCTACTACGGCTATGGCGTAAAGAAGAGCAAGAACTGCATGGATGTGCACTACTGCCACGAATCGGAACTGTGCTACGAGTGTGTGGACGTGGTCGGATGTTACGGACTCTCGTGGTGCCAGGATTGCCAGAACTGCTCCGAGAGCCGCTTCCTCCGCGACTGCATCGGGTGCAGCGAATGCTTCCTCTGCGTGGGCCTGCGCAACAAGAAGCACTGCTTCCTCAATGAGCAACTGTCCCCCGAGGAATACAGGAGCCGCCTGCGGGAGGTGTCGACGGGCTCGTGGTCGATGACGCAAGCCCTCTTGAAGAAGTTCCGGGAGATGCAGCTCAAGCACCACTGGAAGTGCCTGCAAACCGAGATGACGGAGGACTCCACGGGCAACTATCTCTACCGGGCACGCGATGCGCAGCAATGCTTCGATTGCAGCGACATCGAACACTCGCGGCTCTGCAGCCAGCTGCAGCTCGGCGTGAAGTACTGCCGCGACATCTTCCAGTTCGGCATCGGGATCGAACTCTGTTACGACTGCCTCTCCATCGGCTACAACAGTTATGACCTCGCATTCTGCGCCTGCTGCATGGAGAGCGCCACGAGACTGCGATACTGCATGTACTGCTTCGGGGGGACGACGGATTGCTTCGGGTGCGTGGGGCTGCAGCGCGGGAAGTTCTGCATCTTGAACAAGCAGTACACGGAGAGCGAGTACCACGCACTGCGAGCGAAGATCATCGAGAAGATGACTGCCGACGGAGAGTACGGTGAATTCTTCCCAATGGAGCTCTGTGCGAGCGGCTACAACGAATCGACCGCGCAGTGGTGGTACCCCCATACGAAGGAAGAGGCCCTCCGAAAACACTGGCCGTGGGAAGACAACCTGCCTCGGACGGAGGGAAAGGAAACGCTGGATAGCGTTCCGGATCGCATCGGGGACGTGAAGGATGATATCGTGGGGAAGATCCTCCGCTGTGAGAAGTGCCAACGGAACTTCAAAATCATCGCACAGGAACTGGACTTGTATCGCACCCGCGCTCTCCCGCTGCCTCGCCGCTGCTTTGACTGTCGCCGGATGGATCGCTTTGATCAGCGCAATCCTCGCAAGCTCTGGAAACGGAGCTGCGCGAAGTGCCGCAAGCCAATAGCTACAAGCTACCAGCCTTCGCGCCCCGAGATCGTGTATTGTGAGGAATGTTACGTGAAGGAGATATACTGAAGACTTTCCCTCACACAGGTTTTTGATCCAGCAGAAGCTTTTTTTTCGAAACCATGCACATCCCCATGCCCGCTCCTCCGGAACACCGCGAATTGCTGTTAGCGTGCTTTGCGTATCCTTCCCCCCTATGGAAGCCAATGGCAGAGTAGCCGCTCTTCGATTCGCCAGTCACGATACCACCCCCTCACCGGCCACATCGACATTGCTCATGGGATGAATCAAATTGCTTGGTGGCGGACTTCCGGCGTCCGGCGGCTCATATCCCTGCCAGTCCTGCGGATGCGACAGCGGCAACCCACGTTTCACTCTGTCGGCGAATACTTCGATTCTTCTCCTCGACCCGGGAGGTGCGTCCGTCGGCACGTATTCATTCGTCTCATCCAGAGCCGACGAGCGGGGTTCATACCCTTCGTCAGTCCCGTGCCGTTGGATGTACTCGAATAAGCTCATCGGGTTTGCACCATCCGCCGGCGCCTCATCCGGCAGTGGCACGTTCCCCACTGTCACGAGGAGAATGTTTCTCTGCTCCAATGCATCTGCGGGCGGATCCTCGCGGGAGCCGAAGCACTCGAGAAGATGGCTGTACCTCGATGGAGTGATCTTCAGTCTCGCGCTTGCCTGAAGGATGGTGAGTCTCTGCCCATTCCTCAGCTGCTGCATGGCAAGGAACAAACCCCATTCCTTCATCTCCTTGTCGTATGCCGCCTGCTCAGCCTCTTCCCGTTGCCTCTGTCGCTCGACAAGGATGCGCCGAAGCTTCTCTCGATTGAGATTCTGGCGGACAAACGCCTCAACGGCAGCAGAATCCACCTTTTGCCCTTCGCACTCCTTCCAGTGGTCGCCGAATGCAGAGGAGCTCAGCCGCAACACATCGCATGCCTCCTTTGCTCCCAAGGCATGTACCTTCATCAGGCAAACGACGGCAACATGCGCAACCAGACTCTGCTCATGACGTTCCGCCGCCTGTCGCCTGAGTCTATCCGCTCTGGCCATACCATAATGTGCCCTCCGATTAACCGGCTCCACTGCGCCTGCCGATGCCCCCTCATGATGTTCCGCAATCGCTTCCGGCTCTTGCGGTTGCGCCGATGGAGCGGCGTCATTCCCCGCCTGTCCCGCTGAAATGACAGCCACTGCAGCACTGTGCGTCTCCTCCACAGTCGCCGGCACATCATCTGTCGCGGCAACTCGCAAGGAAGCGTTGACGGAAGAGATGATGAGATCTCGCGACCCCTCCGATCGGAGAACCGGCAAATTCAAGTATCTCTTACGGTACCAAAGGTTCCACTCCGGCAGAGAACTGGCCGTCACCAGTCTCGGGCGTTCCCGCGCCGACTGCTGCAGAAGGGGAAGAGAGAGACCATGTCGGCATTCCATTTCCTTCGCGAGAGCAATGCTATTCCCCGAATCTATCCACCGATCCACCAGCGCCAAGAGTTCCGCGGGACCCATTTCAAACACGCTCTGCATGCCCTCTTCATGTGCGCGCTCCGCAGGACCCGCTTGAATGGAAGAGCCGTCATCCCGCGGTTGCATCAACATAGGGAGGAAAAGCATAGGATAGAGACACACCTATTTCCATGATTTTTCACGCTCTTGCGACAGCATAAGACAACTCTGCCCGCGATTTCCCTCGCCCCAACCTTTTCCGCACGAAGAGTCAAAAAATAACCATGCCAAAGTCCCGCAGCTGCGGGACTGGAGCCACTCCTTTCCTCGACAAAAAAGACCAGAATGTAACCTCTGGTCTTTTTTGTATGTGTGTCGCTTCCCGGGCTATCGGTCACGCGCTATGGGTGACTGAGCCGAATGATGGGAAGACGTGAGAGGAGGTGCTCTCGTTTCTCTGCCTTGCTCCGGTTTCTTGTTTATTCTCGCAACCTGACGAGTTCCCCGGAACGGTTCACTTAGAGGCCCCGCATGCGCGGGAGGAACACTGGGGAGGAGGGGGGAGCATGTCGTGGAGCAACCTCCCATCCACGACACGGCTTCGCAGAGCAGAGAGAGTGCTAGCCACACGTCGCGTGGCCATCACCCTCCCTGCTTCGTTCATGTACCGATGTGTGAAGGATCTCTGGATGTGAGGGGGGAGGAAACGCCCCGGGGCGGAGTTCCCTCCTGTCTGTGTGGGTGTTGAGATTTGCTTCGAGGCAAATCATGGCATTGTACGTAGGGGAGTTATCCCCGGCAACCATTTCCAGTAGACCAACGCTAAGATTGTTTTATGAATACATTTTTTGTACACAGAAGGACTTTCCTGCGTCAATCGCTACAATGCGCGTGACCTCCCTGTGAAGCACTGCCTCCTCCGTGCTATCGGCATCGTGACATTGGCCCTCCTTGGAAGCGCCTGTCTCCTCATCCTTGTCATCATCACGATGCGCTCGATGGAAGCCTACACGCGGAAGGCGGAGGACTACCTCCCCGCGCAGGAAACCGTCGCGCTCTTCTCGCACACGGAGCAGGCAACGCTGGAGCGTTTCGCCCTGTGGCTGCCGCTCACCACTCCCCTCCCCGTGACGAGCGAAAACGACCTCGTGGCACTCGTGGATCTCCCCGGGCGGGAACACGGAACAGTCATCTTCCATCGACGAAGTGACGGACCGACTCCCGCGGCAGAGGACCGCTGGTGGTGGAAGGACCTCGGCCCCTTTGCCGTCGGTTCTTCCACGCAGAAGGTCTATCCGCTCCTCACAGCCACAGAGAACCGCTTGGGGAAGAGCGCTACTTTCTCCGCACTCTCCGCACTGAGGGAACATGACACCACATGGACGTACCTCGTGGCAGAGCCCCTCCCTCCCCCCACCTCTCTTGGGGATCACCTCCTGCAGGCGGCACTCCTCTCCGGCGTCACCCACTTCGGTATCACAACAGCAGGAAACGGAGACATGCGCATCGATCTCTTCGGCTCATCACAGAAGAGTGAGGAGCCCATCACCCCACGCCTGCGCCTCCCGTTCCCGGCAACTTTCCTCTCCCTCACAGCCTCCCGGATCGGGGAACGCTGGAAGGATATGACCGAAACGCTTGGTCGCGCACGGGCGCTCACAGCAGAGAGCTCTCTCATCACCATCATCTCTTCCCTCTTCGGGGAGGATGTGAGCTTCCGGGAAGACCTCCTCCCCCTCCTCGCGCCGACGTCCACCCTCCATCTCGGGAGGACCGCCTCCGGGAACACCGTCTTCCTCATTGAAGGCACTGTGAGAGAGGAAACCGATCTCCCGCACCTCATCGAGCGCATCCACTCCTCTTTCGCGAGCAGCCTGAAAACAACGAAAATCGTCACGCGCTCCTTCGACAAGGGTCGCTTCACTTCGCGGAACATCCGCGTCGACACGAACCTCCTCCATGAGACGACAGATATGTTGAACGGATGGCAGATCCGCACGACGGCAGGAGGCGACGACGCAAGCTTCACGACTGCCATGAAAGGAACGATGATCCTCCTCAGCAATGCTCCTGAAGCGGTGAAGCAGATCACACGGGAGGAAGAGTCTCTCCTCACACTTCCCATGTCGTCTTCCCTCCTCTCCCCCCGCATCACCGCCGGAGGGTTCCTCCATCTCCCGGCGATACAGCTCTTCTTCGGCAGGGAGACCCCGAGCCTCCTGAGAGCACCCTCCCCCTTCCTCCCACAAGGGAGCGACGGTCTCCTCTGGTCCCTCGAGGAAGGAGAGAAGGAGGTGAGGACACTCCGTCTGCAGACCGATCCCTCGCCGGAAGATCGCAGCACATGAAACACTGAAAATTCTGGATTCCTCCTGGCGAACCCGCTACTCTGCCCACTCGATATGTCCTTCCTCAAGCCCGCCAAGGCCCTCCTCACCATCTCCACGCTCCTCACGATCGTGAGCGCGGTGCTGCTCTTCGTTCCCGGCCCCAAGCTGAGCCTGGAGTTCACGGGCGGCACACTCATGGAAGTGGTCATCCCACAAGGAAAGACGAAAGAGGACATCCTCCAAGCCCTCCGCTCCTTCCAGCCGACAGCCGAGAGCGAGGGGCTCGGCAATGCGACCGTCTCTGTCACCAAGCAGGGCACGGCCCTCATCCGCGCACGCGACATCAGCAATGAGGAGCACCTCTCCCTCGTGCAACACATGGAGAAGACACTCGGCGGGACCATCGATGAGCGCCAGTACACGACCATCGGTCCCACCGTCGGCTCCACGCTGAAGCGCCGCGCCCTCTGGGCACTCGTCGTCGCCTCCATCACGATCATCCTCTACATTGCCGTTGCCTTTAAGAACGTGCCGCGGAAACTCAACCCCTGGAAATTCGGACTCTTTGCTGTCATAGCAATGGTGCATGACACGCTCATTACCACCGGAATCTTCACCATCCTCAGCCGCACAACGACCTTCGAGATGGATACCCTCTTCATCACGGCACTCCTCACTCTCTTCGGTTTTTCGGTGAACGACACAATCGTCATCTTCGACCGCATCCGCGAGAATGTCGGCTATCAGGAGCGCGGGGAGGACTTCGCCTCCGTCGCCGACCGCTCTCTCTCCGAGACCTTCAAACGCACCGTGATCACCACGACAGGCGCACTCATCATGCTCTTCGCGCTTCTCTTCTTGGGACCTGACAGCATCTTCTGGTTCATCCTCGCACTGATCATTGGTACCGGCCTCGGCACATATTCCTCCTACTTCATCGCCACCCCCCTGCTCGTCTACTGGAGGAAGAAACCCCAATACTCATAGTCACCCTGATCCGTCGTGCCTCTCCCCACTATCTCCATCGAGCGACTCCGTGCCGGGAAGGTGGAGTGCACGGTCGTCTTTGCGCCGGAGCACGTCGCCCCAGCTGAGGAGCAGGCTCTGAAGGCTCTCAGTGCCAAGCTGAAGATCCCTGGCTTCCGGCCGGGGATGGCCCCGCGCGAGCTCCTGCTCGAGAAGATCGACCGCAAGGACCTCCTCGAGGGAACACTCCGCATGCTCCTCCCCGATGTCCTGAAGCATCTCCTCACCGAGCAGAAAATCACTACCATCATCCCGCCGAAGGTGGACCTGAAGAAACCGGATCCCCTCACCATCCTCATCTCCTTCGTCGAGCGGCCAGCCGTGAAGGTGCGGGGGGCGGACAAGATCACCGTCGAGAGGAAGGAACCCAAGGTGGAGGACAAGGATGTCGATCGGGTGATCGCGGAAGTGCTCAAGAGGCATCAGAAATCGACGGAAGCGGCACGCGCCGCCGGGGAGGGAGACCGCGTCACGACGGATTTTTGGGGAACCGGGGAGGACGGCATGGAGGTGGAGGGCACCCGCATCGCGGGACACCAGGTCATCATCGGGAGCCACACGCTCCTCCCGGGATTCGAGGAGGCGCTCGTCGGCCTCGCCGCAGGAGAGAAGAAGGAATTCACGCTCACCTTCCCCCAGAAGTACCACGCAACCGCCCTGCAGGGGAAACCGGTCACCTTCCACGTGACCGTGACGAAGGTGGAGGAGGTGGAGACGCCCGCCCTCACGGATGATTTTGCGAAGGAGAAACTCCAGAGCGACTCCGCCGCTGCCTTCCGCGAACAAATCCGCTCCTCGCTGCTCCACGAGGAGGAGCACCATGAACACGGCCGGCGCGAGCGCGCGCTCCTCGAGAAGATCCATGGCGCGACGGTGGTCGAATTGGCACAGGAGCTTATCGAGGAGGAGGAGAACGATCTCCTGAAGAACATCCAGCGGCAGCTCGACCGGCAGAATGCCACCTTCGAGCAATGGCTGAAGGCCTCAGGAAAGAAGATGGAGGAGGTGCGCAACGACCTGAAGAAGGAGGCGCAGCACCGCCTCACCATCCGCTTCGGTCTGGAGCAGCTCATCACCGACCGCGGCATCACTGTTTCGGACGACGAGCTCCATGCGGAAGTGGAGCATCTCCTCGCGCCGCTCCCGAAGGACGAGCGCGCACAGATCGCCCCCGCCTACGCCAAGGGCGAGCGCGCCTACGAGCAGCTCAAGTGGCAGAAGCAGGTGGAGAAGCTCTTGGAGCAGATGCTCGCAGCATGAAATCTGGATAGATCATCGCGAAGCTGCGGGTGGCTTCGCCGGGACCCGCAGCTGGAGCGATACCGCTAAAGGGAAAGGATGGCTCATGGAAGGAAAACCGCAGGTTTGCCTTCCATGCTTTATTTATCTCCACCTCACCCCAATCCTGCGCTCCGGATTCGACTGCCGGTACATCCCACAGTGCTCGCGGTGCACCATCACCGTTCCGAGGCGGTTGATCACGCCCGCAACGGGGCCGCGCGGCGCTTCCTCGGGGGAACAGCATTTGGCATAGCGCGTCGGCATGGGGACGCCGCCCTCGAGGGCGATCTCACTGTCCTTGCGCTGCAGCCGCACCGTCTTCCTGCGGATCTCCTCCGGTGCCAGTGTGCCCTTCAGTACTTCCAGTCGTCGCAGGAGCGTCCCCACCTTCTCCGCCCCCTGCCCCACTTTCATGAGGAGATCCTCGCGCTGCTGCGTCGTGAGGACCTGCCCGTCGCACACGCGGAGTAGGGAGAGATCCGTATCGAGGGGGGAGAGATGATGCTTCCGTAGCTCCCGGTTGAGGGCCTCGCGACCGAGGGTGACGAGGCGCGGACGATCCTGCTGGGCAAGGTACTTCTTCAACTTGGAACGCGAGGAGGCCATTTTGAGGAGCTGCATCCAGCGCGGCGACGGCCGTGGGGGGGAATGCTTCTGCACCTCCACGACATCCCCATTCTCGAGGGCATAGTGCAACGGCACGATGGCACCATTCACGCGTGCAGAGCTGAAGGAGATGCCGAGATCTGTGTGGACGGAGAACGCGAAGTCGAGCGGTGTGGCACCCTCGGGCAATTCCACGATGTCCCCCTTCGGCGTGAGCACGAAGATGTGATCGGCGTACGGCGCCGTGGCCTTCCCCTCCAGGGACTCCTGCGAGAGGAGAATCTTGCGCAGACGCACCTGCTCCAGTGCATCCGCAGCCACCCCCTCCTTGTAGGCCCAGTGTGCCGCCACGCCGTACTGGGCTTCGCGGTGCATCTCATGCGTGCGGATCTGCACCTCCACGAACGTGTTCGACGGCACGCCCGGAAGATCTCCGAGCGTCGTGTGGAGACTCTGGTACCCATTCGGCTTGGGGAAGGCGATGAAGTCCTTGAAGCGATGCTGGACGGGTCGGCCCACATGGTGGAGCAGACCGAGAACCTGGTAGCACTCCCCCTCCGTCCCCACGATCACACGGAGCGCGTAGAGATCGAAGAGATCATGGATGTGTGTGATCGCCTTCTCGCGCATCTTCACGAAGATGCTGTAGACCTCCTTCCTGCGCGACTCGATGTCGACAGAAATCCCCTGCTCCCGAAAGAAGGCACGGAGCTCCTTCACCGCCTGCGGGAGGAAATCCCTCTTCTCCTCATCCAGCTGCTCGACCTGCTCAAGGATGCGCTCGGCATCCGACGGATAGATGACCGGGAATGCGCGGTTCTCGAGCTCATACTTGAGCGAGTAGATACCGAGACGGGCGGCCACCGGTGCGAAGAGCTGGAGCACGTCGAGGCTGATGATCTTGCGCTGCTCCAGGGGCATGACATCGAACATCCGGAGGATCGCACAGCGGTCGCAGAGCGTGATGAGCACCGTGCGGATGTCATCCGAGACGGAGAGGAGCATGAGCCGCAGATCCTCGATGTGGCTGCGGCGGGCCTGAAGTGTCACGTGGGAGAGGAGGTGAACATTGCCCACGAGTGCGCGCACCCTCGGGCCGAAGAGCTCCTCGAGCTCCGTGAGCGTCACGCCGCCGGCATCGAGCGCGTGATGGAGCAGTACCGCAATGATTGCGTCCTCATCCGGTCGGAAGGGGGCAAGAATCTCGAGCGTCCCGAGCGAATGGTCGAGGATGCGAATCCCGGAATGATGCATCCGATCTCCATAGAGATTCCGGCCGAGCTCGAGTGCGCGGGCGAGGCGGCTCTCACTCACCTTGGGTGCAACACCGTCTACGGTGAGGCGCCGCAGGACCGAAGCCAACTCTGCTGTCGTGACTGCTGCCATGGAGAAGCTGCAGTATAGCACAGAGAGGAAGGAAAGCGGGACGGGAGAGCCCCCTACGCCCTACGTCCTTCCCCTACACCCTCCATCCTACTTCTCCAGCACCAGCGTCACCGGTCCGTCATTGACGAGCTGCACTTCCATCATCGCCCCGAACTCCCCTCCCGCGACCTTCGTGACCCCCAGCTCCTTGAGTTTCTTCAGGAAGTACTCATAGAGAATCTTCGCCTCCCCCGGATCCGCCGCCGCCGTGTAGTCCGGCCGGTTTCCCTTGGCGGTGTCCCCTGCGAGCGTGAACTGGGAGACGACGAGGATGCCGCCGCCGATGTCCAGCACCGACCGGTCATTCACCTTGCCGTCCGGCGCGTCGAAGAGCCGAAGCTTCGTGACCTTCTCCGCGAGCCACTGCGCCTGCAGGGACGTATCGCCCTTCAGGACGCAGAGGAGGATGAGGTACCCACGGCCGATGGCACCGACGTTCCGCCCGTCGACCGCAACGGAAGCGGAGGAAACGCGCTGAAGGACGAGACGCATGAGGGGAGTGTAGCGGAAACCTCTGATATTTCCCCCACCCTGCCCTCCCCCATCGGGGGAAGGATGGAGGATGGGGAAGAAACGAAGAGCAGAGATTCATACATCTCTGCTACAGAACGAGAAGTTCAAACCTCGTAGCTGCAGATCGCGATCTGCAACTGCAGGATTGAATTGGGAGCAAGGATTTGGGCGTTGAAGATGGACATCAATGATATCCAGGAAAGTTGACGTATATCCAATTTCATTTCATAAAATGAAGTCTCCCCCCTGCGAAAAACTCGGGGAATTATTGACTTCCTGCCCTTCCTCTCTATTATTGGGCTTCGACCGAAGACCGAGGGCACAAGGCCGCAGGCCGAAATAAGCCCCTCCGAGGCATACAGCATCGGCCACCCGGCTCAGGCTTGGTGATTCGTGCCGTGTGCCTCGCTGGTCTCCCGGTCACTCGTGATCCCGGGAGATTTTTTTATCCCCCGCCCTCACCCTCACCCTAGCCCTTACCCCCCTCCCATGGCCGTCACCCGCGAAGAGAAGACCAGGCAGCTCACCGAGCTCAAAGAGAAGATGCAGAAAGCGCAGTCCCTCGTGTTCGCGCAGTACATCGGTCTCACCGTAATGGAAGTCGGAGAACTCCGACAGAAGTTGCGGGAGGCGAACGCCGAGATGAAGGTGGCGAAGAAAACCCTCATGCGCATCGCCTCGAAAGATGCCGGCCTCCCCGTGGTGGAGGACAGCTCTCTGGAAGGTCCCGTTGCCTGCATCTTCAGTTTCACCGATCCCCTCTCGGGTGCACAGGTCGCCTTCAAGTTCGGCAAGGATCACGGCCAGGTGAAGATCATTGGCGGTGTCTTCGAAGGAAAAATCCTCTCCAAAGCAGAAGCGCTCGAGCTCGCCAAGATGCCGAGCCGGCAGCAATTGCTCGCGATCTTCGCCTCCATGCTCCGCTCCCCGCTCGTCTCCTTCGCTTCCATCTGCAATTCCCCCTTGAGCGGCATGGCTCGTGGCCTCTCCGAGCTCGCGAAGAAGAAAGGAACTCCCGCATCATAATTCTTTATTCTTAATTCTTTCTTCCCCCTTTCACTATGGCAGACACTACGGATGCCCCAGTCCTCTCCGCAGGAGAGAAAGCAGTGATCGACGCTGTCGAGAAGCTGAACGTCGTCCAGCTGAACAACGTCGTGAAGTACATGGAGAGTGTGTACGGTATCTCCGCTGCAGCGCCCGTCGCGGTAGCTGCCGCCGGAGGCGCAGCCGCCGGTGAGCCCGCTGAGGAGAAATCCTCCTTCAATGTGGAGCTCACGGATGCCGGCGCCCAGAAGATCGCCGTCATCAAGGTTGTCCGCGAATTGACCGGCCTCGGCCTCGGCGAGGCGAAGGCCGCCGTGGATGGTGCTCCGAAAGTCCTCAAGGAAGGTGCCACCAAGGCGGAGGCAGAGGACATGAAGAAGAAGCTCGAGACTGCAGGTGCGAAGGTAACGTTGAAGTAAGGTCTGAACGAAATCTTCCGTAGCGGAGATTCACCCATGGTGGGCGTAGTCGAACCATGAATCTCCGTTACGGTTTTCGTGAGGGCGTGGAAAAATGATCCACTACTCACGCCCCCTCTCTTTCTGTACACTGCTAGTCATGCCCTTCCAGACCCGACGCGTCACAGACGCACGCAAGCGTCCTTTCCCGTGGAGACGTACGCTCGTCTCCGCCCTCTCCTTCGCCCGCCCCCTCACGCGATGGTATCTCGCCTGGAAAGAGGAAAAGGAGAAGGAAACGAAACGCAAGAAGCGCACCAATCTCCTGAAGCGCGTCCTCATCGTCCTGCTCGCGGTCCTCTGCGCGCTCCTGCTGCTCGCCGGCACCGTGCGGGCCCTCGTGTCATTGCGGGTCTTGAGCTTCCGTTCTCTCGTGTCTGTCACAGGGACGGAGCTCCCGCGCGATGCAGACGG
>JAQUNQ010000017.1 GCA_028717505.1 Candidatus Peribacteraceae bacterium | reverse complement strand
ATGAGGCACTTGTGAAGGAGTGGACGCAGACGGCAACGTTCTGGGCGGTCGGTGCCTGCATCGTGCTCCTCTTCTTCTATGTGAAGTGGCAGAAGCACAAGGGAAAGCATTCCTGATAGTCTGTATTCCATGTCTACCTTCGCTGCCTTCTCCCTCGGCTTGCTTCAGGGGTTTACTGAGCTCCTCCCCATCTCGAGCTCCGGCCACCTCGTCGCGGCGGAGCGTTTCTTCGCGATCGGCATTCCGGATCGTCTCCAATCTTTCGACATCCTCCTGCATGCGGGGACACTCCTTGCGCTCCTCCTCTGTTACCCGCAGCAGTGGTACGCACTCTTGAGCGCTCCGTTCCGCGGGGATCGGATTCAGGGAAAATTACTTCTTCTCCTCGTGGTCGGCACAATCCCGGCAGGAGCGGCAGGGTTCCTTTTCTCAGATGTCATCGAACAGTATCTCCGTTCGCCCCTCTGGGTCGCAGGAGGATTCGCGATCACGGCCATCGTGCTGCTCCTCGTGGAGCGCGTGCCGGAGCGGAGGGGGGCTGCCGCTCTCGGTTGGATGGATGCCTTCCTCATCGGCTGCGCGCAGGCAGTCGCGCTCGTGCCGAGCATTTCACGCTCGGGCCTTGCGGCGGGCGCGGGGCGCGCACTCGGCTTGAAGCGCGGCGATGCTGTGGACTTCTCCTTCCTCCTTGCGGTTCCGGTCATTGCGGGAGCCACGCTCATCACTCTGAAGGATGCGATGGCGGGGAGTTTCCTCCTGCCGTCATTCTCCATTGTATTCACGGGCGTTCTTTCTTCTTTTGGAAGTAGTATCCTCGCGATTCTCTTCCTCCGTCGCTTCGTCACCTCACATAGCCTCGCATGGTTTTCTCTGTATCTTCTTCCACTCTCCCTTCTCCTCGTAGTACTGTAGACCATGTGAGATTACCTCATGGCAAGCGAAGTGTGAGAAAGAGACTTGAATGAGAAGAAGCCCTGTGTACAATGCGCCCCTACCACGTTCCCTCTTCCCTCTCATGCCCGCCGTTCAGTTGAAGAATTGCATCCGCCGCCTGCGCTTCGAGAAAAATATGACGCAGGAGGAACTGGCGCTCCGCACGGGTGTGAGCCGGCAGACCATCATGTCCATCGAGCGTGGCCAGACCAATCCTTCCGTACTCCTCGCGTACAAGATTGCGGCGGCACTCACGACGCCGGTGACAGAGGTCTTCCAGATGGAAGGCAACCTCGTCCCCGTGTGAGTTCTTGGGACTGCGGAATTCTTTGCCATGCGTCTCACGCGGGTTCTTGTCTGTGTTGCGAGGGGGGAGTCCCCGGTGTTTGCATGCTCTGGAGCCACTGGTCCTCGGCCCCCGTCCTCGTTCTCATGAGTCCATGAAAATGAAGGATGTGAGGGCTATGTGGAAGTCAGTGCCGCTTCCTCTTCCTCGTTGATGAGTTCGGGGGCGTGCTCAGCCGCGCGGAGATCTTCAAGGAAGATCTGCGGGGCCTTCACGCCGTTCCACGTATCTGTCCGGAGGTGGCAGGCGATATCCAGAGGCCGCTCCGTGTGCTCGAGAAGGTGACCGAGTTTGAAGCCGATCGTCTTGATGCCTGCGATGCGTCCCTGGAGGTGAGCCCCCTCATTTCCCACACGTCGTGGGGATTCGATGCGTACATCCGGGAGGACGAAGAGAGGTTCCAGATTCCCCTGTCCGAAGGGCTCGATCTCCCGAAGGCGTTCGCAGAAGGCAAGGGTGACGGTGGAAGCATGGAGCGAGCCGTCGATCGTGAGTTGCGGGAGGAGCTCTTCCTCGGAGACGCGCTCCTCGATGTCGGCATGCAGGCGGTGATGCAGCTCGTCGAAGCGCGCCGCGGGAAGGGAGCATCCTGCTGCCTGCGCGTGTCCGCCGAAACTCGTGAGGAGATCCCTGCACCGTTCGAGCCCCTCCGTGATGTGATAGGCGGAGGTGCTGCGGAGGGAGGCCGTGCACTCCCTCCCATTCACGGTCGCGACCAGGCTCGGCCGGCCGAATGTCTCCGTGAGCTTCCCCGCGATGAGGCCGATGATGCCTTCCGGGAAGGAGGTGCTCGCAATGGCAAGGAAGGGGGGGAGCTCAGCGTGGAGCGATGGTGTACAGCGTGCGGGGAGGCCGAGGGTGGCGAGGGCCTCTTCGAGGAGTGACTGCGTGGACTCCTGTCGGCGGACATTGAGCGTCTCGAGGGTTGTGAGAGCCTCCCCGCCTTCCAGGAGGGCTGTGAGGGCAATGAGAGGGTCCTCCATGCGTCCGGCAGCGTTGATGCGGGGGGCAATGCGGAAAGCAATATCCGTGCTCGTAAGAGTCCGATGAGAGGTCCGGAGAACGTCTGTCACGAGGGTGGCGAGCGGTCCTGTCGAGAGTGCGCTCAGCGCCTGCAAACCCTGTTGCACGAGTGTGCGATTCAGTCCTCTCAGTTCCACGAGATCCGCGATGGTGCCGATCATCGCGAGCGCGCGGTCAGTCGGTGCATCCTCCCACTCGTCGCCCCCTTCGAGCGCCTGCACGAGTGCATGCGCCACGCCAGCCCCTGAGGGGAAGGGTAGGGGGAAATTCGGCACGAGAGCCGGATGGAGGAGGGCGTAGGCGCGCGGAAGTTCCGCGTGCAGGTGATGGTGATCGGTAATGATCACATCCATGCCCCATCGTTGCGCCTCCTCCGTTTCCGTGATGGCAGTCACTCCCGTGTCGACGGTGATGAGGAGTGTCGTTCCGTGTACGCCGAACATTTCGATGATCGGCTTCTTCAGCCCGTAGCCGTCCCGTACGCGGTGCGGGAGGATGACGAACGGCTCGAGGCCGTGGCGGCGGAAGTAGCGCACGAGCTGTGCAGTCCCCGTGATTCCGTCACAATCATAATCACCGAAGATACCGACGATTTCCCTTCGTGCGATCGCCGCACGGATACGCTCGGTTGATCGTGGAAGATCAGGAAAAGCCGGGACGGCAGCAGGCGCGCTGCCCGTGAGGCGGCGCTCGCGGAGCAGCCGCGTGAGGATGGCCTGAGGGTCATGTGCTTCGGTGTCCGGGCTCTGCCACTGCCAACGTCGTCCGGTAAAGGAGAGAGGGGGAGGCACACCCCTACGCTACCAGAAGATGGCAAGGGCGGACGGTCTTATCCGCGAGTATTTTTCGCCGCTCTCTTTGCCCTCGAAAGCGTCCACAGGACCGATCCGATCATGACGACGGCGCTCAGCATGCCCCCCGCGCCCGTTGGGGCGAGGCCCGGGGCACCGGCGTGGAGGGTGCCGGCGATGTTCTCGGGGAAGCGCTCGGCGTAGAGTGCGTGTTGCTGGTTGCGCTCGATGCGCTGCAGGAGCTTCAACGTGTTCTTGAGTTCCGGATAAGTGATCGCGCTCAGAGGGTCCACGACGGTCGGCTGTTCCGCAGCCACACTAGAGGAGCTCTGCGTCTCCTCTTCGGCGGCTGGATGATTATCATCGTAATTCTGCTGCTGCTCCCGTTCGCGTCGTGCTTCACTCTCCGCCTGCTGGCGTGCCACGCGATCCAGGGAGTCCCGCGCCGCGGGCGGGATGAAGAAATCCTGATTGAGCAGCACCTCCTCGGGCGTGAAGTACGCGGAGGCGGTGGGAGCACACAGGAATCCCGCCAGTACGAGGAGGGAGCCGGGGAGGAAGTGTCTTTGGATCATCGTACCATTATAGAGAAAATTAAGGTTTTTAGCAATCCGTGCCTCCGTTGAAGATGCAGAGCTCGTACTTCTGCCAATCGGAGATGCCGTCGCCGGCCGTACTCCACTTGCGCGGATCACTCTCATTCTCGTCCACCATGCCGTTCAGGTTCTTGTCCTCCCCGCGCATGATGGATCGGCGCCCCTCGCTGCAGGCAGTGCTGTTCTTCTCGATGAGCTCGCACTTGCCCATCTTCATGTACCCGTCGGGCAGGCCGTCGCGGTCAGTATCCCACTTGTTCGGATCGGTCTCGTCCGCGCCCACCCGTCCGTTGTGGTTCGCATCCTCGATGCCGTCGATGAGCCCGTCGCCGTCGGTGTCACGCAACTCCGGGTTGGTGTGGAGGAAGAAAATCTCCCGCCCATCACTCACCCCGTCCTCGTCGGTATCCGGGTTCGTCTGGTCCGTTCCGTACTCGTTTTCCACCTGGGTGTTCGCTTCGTCCCCATCTTCATCGAGGCCGATGGGGAGCGGCGCCTCCGCCATGATGTAGCAGGTCGTCTCAGATTCGAAGAGATCAAGCTCGTGGCGGATATACGTGTCCGGAAGCACCTCATTCAGATCGCTCTCGGTGTATTCCTTGAAGGGTGAGAAGCGGTCATGGAGCCGTGCGATCTGCTGCTGTGTCCGGTATTCGCGCTCCGCCTCGGAGAGGAAAACCTTTCCGGGGAGCCGGTCACCGAATTCCACCGAGGGCTCGTACTCATTCGGCAGGCAGTAGCCCCAGTAGCGCACAGTCCTGCCGCGCATACCCAGGAGCACTTCGCGCGTGATCTGTTCCATCCCTTCAGGCAGTTTAAAGAGGACATTGATGTCCGGTGCGATCGTCGCACCACTCAGCACCTCCTGCTCCGTGATGACCTGCCACCGGTTCTCCTGCATTGTCTCCTTCGGGAGCAGACGTCCCTCGAGGAGGGTGGAGGGGGGGGCGTATCCCATGAATGCGTACCCGACGATGACGAGGCACAGGGCGCCCAGCGACACAGTGGTCCACTTGAGCAAGCGGAGGGAGGTGTGTGTGTTCAGCATCTTTCTGAGTATTATACCATGACTTTCCTTTCGGGGCCATCCCCTGCGCGTGCGAGGAAACTGCAAGAAAATGGCAAAGGAAGAGAAGGGAAGTCCCTTGATTCGGGAGGGCACCTTCGCGATGCTTTCCGCGATGCCGCTCGACCCTTATCAGGTGCTCGGCGTGGAACGCAATGCCTCGCAGGAGGACATCAAGCGTGCGTACCGGAAGCTCAGTAAAGAGCTCCATCCCGACAGGCACAAGGGGGACAAGGATGCGGAGCAGCGCTTCAAGGAGGTGAATCAGGCGTATGAAATTCTCAACGATCCGAAGAAGCGCCAGATGTATGACCAGTTCGGTGCGACGGGAAGTGGCGGTGCCGGCAACGGGCCCTTCGGCGGCTTCGATTTCTCCGCGTTCCAGGGGGGGGACTTCAGCGGCTTCGGCGATCTCTTCGAGACGTTTTTCGGCGGAAGCGTGGGTGGCGGGCGGAAGCGTGGCAGCGGGCGCGGCCGGGATCTCGAAGTGGAGATGGAGGTGGAGATGGCAGAGGTCGTCATGGGCGTGAAGAAATCATTGACTCTTGAGCGGCAGCGCCGTTGTACGGAATGTGACGGCACGGGGGCGGAGAAAGGCGCGAGTATCGTGACGTGTCGGGAGTGCGGGGGGACGGGGCAGGTGACAAAGACGGCACAATCCTTTTTCGGCGCCATCCGCCAGAGCTTCGTCTGCCCGACTTGCGGCGGGTCCGGCAAGATGCCCGAGCGCGTCTGCAAGCCCTGCGGAGGCACGGGGCGTGTCCGTCACCGCGAGGCGGTCACCGTGAGCATCCCCGCGGGTATCCGCGATGGTCAGACGCTGAAGCTCACAGGCGAGGGGGATGCCGGAGAGCGGGGGACGGCAGCCGGTGATCTCTACATCCTGATCCATGTGCGTCCCGACCGCCGCTTCGAGCGTGACGGAGATGATGTGCATGCGATCGTCACGATTTCCGTGATCGATGCCATCCTCGGGACGGAGATTCCCGTCGCCACCGTGCACGGGGAGGTGACTTTGAAAATCCCCGCGGGGACACAGCCGGATCAGGTCCTGCGCATCAAGGGAAATGGCATGCCCCTTCTCCACTCCAGCCGCCTCGGCGATCACTACGTGCACGTGAAGGTGGAGGTACCCGCGAAACTCTCGCGTGCGGAGCAAAAGCTCCTCGAGGAGTGGAAGAAATTGCGTGAGTAGGTTTTGAGCTATGAGACATGAGTTTTGAGCACTTCGTATTCACAGATCAGAGCTCAAGACTCAAAGCTGCTAAACGTCCAAATTCTCAAATCCCTCGTCGCCCGGCGCGGGCTCCGCCATCACCGGAGAGAGCTCCTCGCCCACGGCGGGGCCCTTTTTGCTCTTGAGTCGGAGGACCACCTGCCGGTAATCGCCCTCCCCCGTGCTCTCCGTCGTGAGGTCGCTCAGCGCGGGGGTGTTCGCCACGTGGAGATGCACGATGCGGCGGAAGTAGGGGCTCATCGGGACGAGCGCCACGCGCGTGCCCGTGCGGCGGACGAAGTCGGCCTTCTGCTCCGCCATGCGGCGCACCTTGTCCTCCTGCACGCGGCGGTAGCCGTCCACATCGAGGACGAGGAACGGACTCTTCTCGAGTTGCTCCTTCGTGCGGATGATGGATTTCAGGATGTGCTGGATGGAGTTCAAAGTTTCGCCGTGCCAACCGATGATGCGGCTCGCGGAGCTGGAGGCGATATCCACGCGCGTGAATCCCTCTGTCTCATCCTTGGAGACGGTGATGCCGTCGAAAGGGAGATTGAGGAGGGTAAGGAGGTTGCCGAGGATGTCCTTGATGCCATCTGCGTCCATGCGGGAGTGGAGGATAGCGGAGGGAGGCGTGGGAGGACAACCTTCGGTTTTCCTCCCACGAACCCATCTTTCCCTTAAAGAGGTGCGGCTCCAGCGCTGGGTCCCGGCGCAGCCACCCAGCGCTTCGCCGCGATTATTTTTCTCTACAAAGAAAGCCCCCTTACGGAGGCTCTCTTCCCGTTAGAAAAATACGGATTTAGCGGACAGCGTCCTTGAGGGTCTTCCCGGCCTTGAAGGACGGCACCTTCATGGCGGGGATGGAAATGCGCTGCGTCGGATT
The DNA here is from genome assembly GCA_028717505.1 of Candidatus Peribacteraceae bacterium. Taxonomy (GTDB): domain Bacteria; phylum Patescibacteriota; class Gracilibacteria; order Peribacterales; family Peribacteraceae; genus JAQUNQ01. The sequence continues at coordinate 8,319 of JAQUNQ010000017.1, read as the reverse complement.
GCGAGGGTTCACACCCTGGCGGGCGGCGCGCTTGGAGACCTTGAAGGTCCCGAAGCCCGTGATCGTCACGGAGTTGCCCCTCTTCAGCTCCTTCGTGATGAGCGTGATGAGGGAATCGAGCGCAGAGGCGGCAGCGCGCTTGGTGACGCCGGCAGCATCCGCGATCGCGTTGATGAGGTCCTGCTTGGACATACGCGGGGAGGGGAAAGAAATAAATCGCCCCAAGTGTACGAGGCGGAAGGGCTCAGGCAAGCCAAAAATTGACACCGGGAATCGGTTTCTTGGCTTTAAATGAACCAAGTGGCTCGCCGAAGCCAAAAACCGTGAATACGAAAGGTAGTCAGAATGCGAGTTTTTCGCTGAATACAGCGCAATATTCTCTATGGAAAAGCAACGCGTCACTCTTCCTGTGGCACGCAGGAAATCGCGTCCCATCGAAGCGAGCTTCTCCTTTGACACATCTGCAGACGGTCACTAGGCTCCTTCCCTGAGATTCATTCTTCAGTTTTTTCCCTGTGCCCTCTCACCTCGTCATTGTCGAGAGTCCCACGAAGGCCAAGACCATCAAGCGCTTCCTCGGGAAGGATTTTTCCGTGGAAGCGAGCATGGGACATGTGCGTGATCTCCCGAGTGGACGGATTGCCGTGGACACGGAGGGGGACTTCGAGCCCTCGTACGTGATCCCAAAGGAGAAGCAGGCGGTGGTGAAACGGCTGCAGAAAGAGCTCGACCATGCGGATGCGCTCTGGATCGCTACAGACGAGGACCGCGAGGGGGAGGCGATCGGCTGGCACCTCACGCAGGTGCTCAAGCGCAAGCACGATCAGGAGGTGAAGCGCATCGTCTTCCATGAGATCACGAAGACCGCCATCGACGAGGCAGTCGAACATCCCCGCATGATCGATGAACACCTCGTGGATGCGCAGCAGGCGCGCCGCGTGCTCGATCGCCTCGTGGGATACACCCTCTCGCCGTTCCTCTGGAAGAAAGTGTACCGCGGACTTTCGGCGGGGCGCGTGCAGTCCGTCGCCGTGCGCATCATCGTGGACCGTGAGCGCGAGATCCGCGCGTTCAAGGCGCAGGAATACTGGACCATCACCGCTGATCTCCTCACAGGGAAGAAACAGGGATTCTCCGCGGACTTAAAGCAGAGAGACGGCAAGAAATTTGTCCCCGCGTCGGGGACGGAGGCGGAGCAGGTCGTGGCGGAAACGAAAAGCGCGCCGTTCGTCGTCGCGAACGTGGAGGAGAAGGAACTCCGCAAGACGCCGCCCCCGCCGTTCACGACTTCCACGCTCCAGCAGGAGGCGGGTCGCAAGCTCGGCTTCTCCGTGAAGCAGACGATGGTCGTGGCGCAGCAGCTCTATGAGGGTGTGGATCTGGGGAAGGGCGAGGGGCAGGTGGGTCTCATCACGTACATGCGCACGGACTCCGTGATCCTGAGTGAGAAGGCGCTCGCCGATGCGCGTGAGGTCATCGGCAAACACTTCGGACGCGAGTACATCCTGAGCGAACCACGGCGTTACAAGACGAAGAGCAAGTCCGCGCAGGAGGCGCACGAGGCCATCCGTCCGACGGAGATGGCCCATACTCCGGAGTCCCTCAAGGGCGTTCTCGATCAGCAACAGCTCAAGCTCTACACCCTCATCTGGAACCGTACCATGGCGTCGCAGATGGCCGTGGCGGAGCTCAAGCGCGTGGCGGCCGACATCACGGCGGCACGTTATACCTTCCGCGCCACGGGGCAGACCGTCACTTTCGATGGTTACCTGCGCGTGTACTCTGAAGGACACGACGAGCCGGATCGCTCGCGCGGGGAAGAGGAGGAAGAGGAGGGCAAGGGCCTCCTCCCGCCGCTCGCGCAGGGCGAGGCGCTCACCTGCCAGGAGCAGAGGCCCGAACAGCACTTCACCAAGCCCCCGCCACGCTACACGGAAGCGAGCCTCGTGAAGAAGCTCGAGGAGGAGGGCATCGGGCGTCCGAGCACCTATGCGCCGACCATCTCCACCATCCAGCAGCGCGGCTACATCAAGAAGGAGGGGCTGCAGCTCGCGCCCGAGGAAGTCGCCTTCACGGTCACGGATCTCCTCACGGAGCACTTCGGCGATATCGTGGATCTCGCATTCACGGCGAAGATGGAGCAGTCGCTCGATGACATCGCGGAGAAAAAAATGAAGCACGTGGTTTTCCTGAAAGGATTCTTCGGTCCCTTCAGCAAGCTCGTGGCCGCGAAGAGCATCGAGATCAAGAAAGACGATGTCCTCAAGGAGCGTGAACTCGGGACAGATCCCCGGACGGGCCTCGTCGTCCTCGCGCGCACCGGACGCTTCGGGCCCTACGTACAGCTCGGGAGGAATGATGGGGCGTCTGAAAGTAAGAAGGGGAAGAAGGAAAAGAGGGAGAAGTTGCGGAGCGCCTCCATTCCGAAGACCCTCTCGAAGGAGGACATCACGCTCGAACAGGCACTCAAGCTCCTCGCGTTCCCACGGGATCTCGGTGAGAAGGATGGCATGCCGGTGGAGGTCTACCTTGGGCGCTTCGGGCCGTACATCAAGTGGAGCGAGACGACGGCGAGCCTCCCGAAGGACGCCGATCCGTCCGCGATCGAACTCAACGATGCTTTGAAGCTGATGACGGAAGCAAAGGAGAACCGTCAGCGCGCAGCGGAGCCGCTCTCGACGCTCGGCAAGGATCCGAACACCGGTGGGACCATCCTCGTGAAGACCGGCCGCTACGGGCCATACGTCACGGACGGGAAGACGAATGCCTCGCTCCCGAAGAAGTTCACGCCGGAGTCCATCACGCTCGAGGATGCGGCGGAGCTCCTTGCGAAGAAGCGTGCGGCGGGGCCGGGAAAGAAGTGGCGGAGATGGGGGAAAAAATGAAAGCCGGAGGGGATTTGGCACTCCTTTCCTCCCCGAAAATTCGCTAAGATGACTGCAGATCTTTTTTCCTAGGCGCTTAGCTCAGTCCTTCGGCAAGCTCAGGGCTTATCGCAGATCATTCATAAGGTTCGGTTGTTCTTTCCTCACATAGGCGCTTAGCTCAGTTGGTAGAGCGTCGGTCTCCAAAACCGAAGGTCGTAGGTTCGATCCCTACAGCGCCTGCCACGTAAAATCGCTCGCAGAGCGAGCGATCACGTGGCGCAGCCACTGATCGCGAAGATCGAGAAGCGATTTTACGTGCGGCGTGGACGCGCAGCGTCTTTACGCCGCTTGTTCTAGTCCCTGCGAGCGATCACGTGGCGCAGCCACTGATCGCGAAGATCGAGAAGCGATTTTACGTGCGGCGTGGACGCGCAGCGTCTTTACGCCGCTGATATACTTCCGCACCTATGTACTTTGTATACGTGTTGGAAAGCACGGCCACTCATTCTTGGTACATCGGTTATACAACCGATATTCAGGATCGCGTCGCGGCGCACAATCGGAACAACAATGTTTCTACTGCACATCGAGGGCCGTGGAAATTGATCTACTACGAGGCATACCTTGAGAAAATGGATGCTCTCGGAAGAGAAAAATTCCTGAAGAGCGGAGGGGGACATCGTTTCCTCAAGAAACAACTTCGCCGTTATCTTGAAACGGATAGGCGTCGGGGGCCCGGGTGAATAATTGGAGTAAGAAGGAGCGGCTTGTTGCAGGATCGCATCCGACGAAAGGAAAATGCGGAACGAAGCAGGGGCCATATTTTCCATGATGATTCTTCACCCTTTCGGCAGACGCACCTGTCCTTTCCGGACGGCGTCGATATACGGAATCCAATGGTCCTGCGCGTTGCGGTACGGCGTACCATAATCACCGTTGAGTTGATCGGGATGATCAGTGATGACGGTGAGGAAGTACAGGACAAGAACGAGAAAGACACTCACGATGATCGCAAGGAGAAGTGTCGCGAGCAGAGAGATCCTCTTTGGGAGCATCATGAGCGCGAGGCTGCAGAGGAGCGGAAGGAGCGGCAAGAAGACCAGGTGATAGTGGGGGAACGCCGGGACCCCCATGACGAGGTAGTTCAAAAAGGAAAGAAGCGCAATGCAAAGGAGCAGAAGCACGTACTGATCGAGCGCGGAAAGATGCTGCGGGAAGCGCAGGCGCGAAGAAGAGCTGAGAATGTGCTTCATCGAGAGAAAGAGGCCGGCGACAGCACCGATACCAAGGAACCATGTTCCGGCTCCCGCTGCTCCGGGCAGCCACGACGGTATCGCTGCAGGCCTCACGGGGCCCCAGATGTAATCGAGCCCCACGGCGCCATTGATGCCGACCATCCATCGCAGCTGATGGAGGATGCTTCCAGCATTCTGCGTCGTTGTATGCGTCAGGTTTTCAAAGCCGTCCTGCACATGGAACGCGATGTACGGCAGGTACAAGATGAGGAAAACGGCGATGACAATCACCATATCCCGCCATCGCGGCCGAATGCGGAGAATCGCAAGCCAGAGTGCCACAGCAATCGGCACCACCCACGTGCTCATATGGAGTTGCGTCAAGAGGGCTATGCTTGCTGCAGCGCCCCACAGGTGCCATGGACGTCGGTCCCGGGCGTAGGAAATCAGGAGCCAGCCCATGAGAATGAGGAACGGGAAGAGTGCATCCTGGGCCCAGATTTTTCTGGAAAGGATGAAGAGCCAGGGGGCTGAGGCGACGACGGCAGTGGCAGGCAGGGCGCAGGTAAGACCGCCGAGTCGGCGCAGGAACAAGAAGAGCCCGAGGATTCCTGCCGCATTCAGCAGGACGATCCATCCAGTGACGAAGAGGGGGTCGACCCTGAAGAGGAGCGCGGGCCACAGCAGCACCAGAAAGAACGGTGGATTGAACAGGCCCGTTGATGATTGCAGACCCACCTGCGGCAGTGAACCGTGTTGGAGGTATGCGGCGGCGAGAGCAAAAGCATTGAACTCATCCGCCTTGAATTCCATGGCATCGAGTGCAAGGAACCGCAAGATCACTCCGACGACAATCGCCAGACTCAGCGGGATCGCGAGAGCCTCTCGGCGCAGAAATTGAAACACGCGCATCGGCATAGCGTACTCCTGTCTCCTCATGATCCCGCGATCATTTTTTCATCGTTTGCATGGGGGGATTATTCGACGTGGAGAACCCGGGTAAGCAATGGACGCACACTCCTCGAGGGTCGATGCAGGAAGATTTGAAGAACACCGGGGATGACCTGCCACGGAACACGGAAGGAACTATGAGCGATATTTCCTCACAAGAAAGGGCTTCCCGGGCTATTTAATTAAATGGTAATTTGTTGTATAATAAACATATTAGACACTAAAATGAAAAATAAACTACCAAGGGTCTGGTTGAGCAGGCCACAACGGAGCCGGAGGGAGCGGTTCGCGACATACGCGTGTCTGCTCGCCATTTTCCTGCTCTGCGAGGTTGGTTTCGAGCAGCGGCAGGTGCAGTTTCAGGTGAAGGTGCAGGCGCAGATTCTCCATGCGACGCTCGAGCGCCAGAGTCTCTATCCGCAGGCAGCCGCAGCCATGTGGCGAAAAGAGAGGTGGCTCGCTCTGCAGAGGGCGCTCCTCACAAAGAAATCTTCTCCTCTCGCCGGTCGGGTGATCGCAACTGCACAGGAGGCATCTCCGATACATGCAGCAGCGCCCAAACAAATTCAGAAGGAAACAGTCGGGGAGATTGCTTCGGCGTCTTCTGCGTCGTCACAGGAACAGGTTCCCTTGAAGATCATCATTTCCTCCCCGCCCGAGACCCCTGTCTCTTCGCCGTCTTCTTTTTCTTCTTCCTCTTCCTCCTCTTCCACGTCAACTTTTCCTGCTTTCGGTCATGCCGCTTACCCCGTCTCTCGCGTGCCGAATTGGGGAGCCATGCACAGCGCGGCGGAGTGGGATCGCTCCTACGGAGAGATGGCCCGTGAAGACTTCGTTTCTGTTCCGCGCTACGACCTCGCGGTCCTCACGACTTCCCTGCAGGAGCTCATGGCCAACCGCGATGCAAATATCCCCGCGGTCACAGCCAAGCTCTTCTATTCCACGCGCTATTACGGGGCCTACAACCTCGATGCCACAGAGTATTCCGGACAGCACCCCGGGGTGGATCTGAAGCTTGCACGTGGGACGCCCGTCGGTGCGATCGGCGGAGGGCGGGTGCAGACTGTCACGCGGGACAGCAACATGGGACTCTACGTCATGATCGAGCACCGGCTTCCCGAGGGGACGTTCTTCTCGATCTACGGCCACCTCGATGAGGCGTGGGTGAAGGGGGGCGAGGATATAGCGGCAGGCAAGGCAATCGGGATCGTGGGGATGACCGGAGCCACCACGGCGCCGCACCTCCACCTACAAGTGGATCGTGATGACGGCGTGCGGCCACACATTCGTTACTGGCCCGCTTCTTCCGGCGCAGTCGATCGGACAGTGGCGCAGCGCTCTACAGTAAATCCCCTCACGTTCATCGGGCAGTATCAATGACAAAACCCCCCCCGCACCTGCGGGGGGGTTGAATCGCTAGACAAGCAGCTCTCCTAGAACGGGGGCAGGCCACTCATCGTGACGCGGGGCGACACCACACCTTCACAGATACTCTGGTCGAGGAGCGAATCATAGACAAGGCTTCGGTTGAGAGAGAGGGATTGGGCGAGCAGACTCGCAACCCAGTTCAGTGCTCCAGAACGCTCGATGTATTGTCCGAGGACGTTCTGTGCCTTGCAGATGATGGTCTTCTGCTCCGGAGTCAGCTCCACGGGACCGCCACCATACCCGGGCGGGGGGAGATCCGTGGAGGAGAAGGTAATTGGACCACCTCCGAATCCCCCAGGAGCCAGTGCGAAGCCGGAAGGACGTGGACTGAAGCCGGTCGCGAGCGCGATGGAGGCATTGAGGCTCGTCATGATCGTTGTGGTATCAGCACCGCGGTGGGCCCCCTCGCCCGGCACCTGGGAGTTCAGGTTATTCCCCGTATTCGGGATGCCCCCTCCTCCCGAGGAAGATTCACTGCTGGAGCTGGACGAGGAGTCGGAAGAAAACGAACTGGACGAGGAGTCGGAAGAAAACGAACTGGACGAGGAGCTGGAACTGCTCTCGCCGGTGCACATGCCTGAAGCCATGTCGGCGATCTCGTCACATGTGAGCGCGCGTCCGTACACGCGGACGTCGTCGATCATGCCTTCCCAGAACTGCGCGGGCGTCCCGTTCGCATCCACCGCGCCGATGTAGACCGGGCGGGTGGTGAGAACCGGCGCGATATCCGCGACAGAATTATCCAGTACGCCATCGAGGAAGATACTCCAGTTGGTTCCGTCGTAGACACCTGCGACATGGGTCCAGGTCCCTGCCACGAGCGGATTCAGGGATTGCACGCCGATGTTGGCGCCGTTCCAGGAACGGAAGCCCACTTTGCCGTCTGCCGTCGTCGTCTTGATCTCCCACTCGGTATTCGTTCCGTCATACCCCTTGGAGACAACCTGACGATCGATGCCGAGCGTCTCCGGGTAGACCCATGCCACCACGGAGAAAGGCGTGCTGGAGAAGGAGAGACCGGTCACGTCCGGCACGGCCACGTAGTCATCGGTGCCATCGAAGCTCAGAGCCCCTGGATTATCGTAGGAGAGGCTGGGAGCGGAGGAAGTCCACGCCGCGCCATTTTCGAGGGTTCCGAGATTGTTGTAGGAAGTGGAGTCAGCGGCACTTGTGCCGGTTCCCTCATCGAACTTCCAGTAGGCATTGAGGGTGGTCTCCGTGGGGGAACACTCCGTGGGAGTGGAAGAACTGCTGCTGAAAGTGGAAGAACTGCTGCTGAAAGAGGATGTGGAGGAGTTGGAACTACTCGACTCATCGCACTCGGGAATGGACCCTGTGAGGGTTTCACACTTGCTGACGGTCTCGCCATTGAGGCAGAGATCCTTCCCCTTCCCGCCATCCACGGTATCGGTGTCCGGGCCGGCATCGATCTTGTCGTTGCCATCATCGCCATGGATGTTATCCCCCTCCGTGTTACCACAGATGATGTCGTCTCCCTTTGATCCTTTGATCGTATCCGCACCAGCCTGACCGCGGATGGTGTCATCTTCTCCTCCGCCGTCGATGTTGTCATCCCCGTCTCCGCCGTAGATCGTATCGATGCCCTTCCCTCCTTTGATCTTGTCATTCCCGGCATCGCCATAGATCGTGTCATCCCCGTCACCGCCATCGAGCGTCACATCATCCCCATCACCTCCGTGGATCGTATCGTTCCCCTTGTCCCCCTTGATGTTGTCGTTTCCCCCTTCGCCGAAGATCGTGTCATCCCCACCCCCTCCCTTCAGCTCGTCCTTGCTGTCGCGACCGCAGATGGTGTCGTTGCCTTTCTTTCCATCGAT